>JAQCFD010000172.1 GCA_027618305.1 Pseudomonadota bacterium | reverse complement strand
TAGTGGCCGATCTGGTCGACGGCTTCTCCACGACCGATACGATCTCCCGCATCACCAACTAGAGATCGGCCTAGAGTCTCGGATCAACCAATCGTTGGTGACGCTTGGCGGCGGCCCGCGCGAACCGCAATGTCAGCGCCTTTCGGCGGCTGGCATGCAGGCCCGTATCTGGGGCCTCCCGGATTGCTTCAGCACTCCAGGAATCGGCGATGATCAGTCCCGCCCGCTCGGGCACGAGTTCATTCGGGAACCCCGGGGGCACCGCGAAATAGAGCTGGTCGCAGAAACCCTCATACTCCGGCCACTTGGTGTCGCCCCGCAGGTCGGCCACGCTGACCTTCACTTCGACAATGACAAACCGGCCATTATCGGCGATCCCCATCACATCCGCGCGGCGGTTGTTCGCCAGTGTGAACTCCGTCAGGACGGCGTAGCCGAGGCTCACCAGATAGCGGCCAACACCACGTGTCGTCTCGATCGTGAGCGCGGCGGCAGCGATATCTTCGCGGCTGGGGTCGGCGGGGTCGGACATGACGATAACGCGTTGTTAACACTGAAAACTTAAATATGCACCTTGTTGCGCAGGCGGATCGACCCGATATACAATATGTGATCGGTCGGGGGTGGACCGGGTTATATTTGCCGTCGGACCGAGCCGGCATTGGAGTTTGAATATGGTAGACCATTCGACCAGCGAAGACCGCACATCCGGTGGCATGAGCCGCCGCAAGGCATTGGCGCGCCTCGGCCTGGCTGCCGGCGTTGCCTACGCCGCGCCCACCATCGTTCAGCTTGATCGCAGCGCGAACGCGAAAAATCTCCCGTCGCCATGTCCGCCGCCAGGCGGCAAGGGTAAAGGCAAGGGCTGCTAGCGGGCGGTACCTTCGGCGTTATCGCTGAATGAATCCGGACGAATTTTTCCAGGCCCAGCGACTGCACCGTGACGGCGACTTCGCCGCCGCGGTTATTCTGCTCAAACAAATTCTCGAACATACGCCCAAGCATGTTGCGGCCTGGCGGCTCTATGCCAGCGCGTTGCGCGAGATCGGGCGGTCCGGGGAAGCCGACGCGGCCGACAAAAGCGGCAATGCCATCGAGGCGGATCATACCGCCGATGTGGGCGCTTCCTTGCTGTTTCTTGGCGATCTGAAACGGAGCCGGGTATTTTTCGAGCGCGCGATTGCCCTCGATGCGGATTGTGTGTCGGCGCACTGGCTTCTCGGGGATATCGAGGGCCGCGAAGGTTTCGACGACCGCGCGCTGGCGCATTACCGCCGCTGTCTTGAGATCGCACCCGACCGGACCGGGCCGGCCTACATGATCGCCGCGATGGGCGAGGGGGCGGCGCCGGCACAGGCGCCGAACGACTATGTGATCGATTTCTTCGACTGGTACGCCGAGCATTTCGACAAGCATCTGACCGAAAATCTTCTCTACACCGGCCCGCAACAGGTGGCCGGTACCCTGCGCGTGCTGCGCCCCGACGGGGTCGGTCCGACGATCGATCTGGGATGTGGCACCGGGCTCGCCGGACTGGCCGTGCGGGACCTGGTTGGTCCGATCATCGGGATCGATCTCTCGAGCGAAATGCTGAGCCGGACCGAGGCCCGCGGCATCTATGCGCAGCTGATTGAGGACGATCTTCTGGCGGCGATGCAGGCGCAGCCGGACGCGAGCGCCGATGCGATTCTTGCGGCGGATGTGTTCGTCTATATGGGCGAGTTGGCGCCGTTGTTTCGCGAGTGTCACAGGGTGCTCGCGCCCGGCGGCATCTTCATCGCCACCTTCGAGGATGCGCAGGCCACAACGGCGACCTGGAAGCTCGAACATTCGGGTCGTTACACCCACGCGCTCGGCTATCTTGAGAGAATTTCTGCCGATGCCGGGTTTTCAAAGTTTGAATCCAGCACGATCGTCTTGCGCGAGGAGTATGGCGAGCCTGTCCGGAGCCTGCTTGTCAATTTCGAGCGCGCACCGTAACGGTCCCGGGGGCAGAGGCTGCCCCAACGAAAAACGCCCGGCCGGAGCCGGGCGTTCGTCTGATTGATGCCTGATCCGCGCGGCTACGCGGCCTGCGGTACGGAGGTGTCCGTGAGCAAGCTCAGAAAGGATTCGATTAGGGCGGCCCCCATCGCGGCCGACGTGGCGGTGATCAGGCTGCCTTCGGTCACGACATTCTCGTCAGGGACCCAGTGGGCACCGGCGCGGCTCAACTCTTCGCCGAGCTCGGCGCCACCCGCGAGGCGGCGGCCCGCCGCGACATTGGCGGACACCAGCAGACTGATGGCCTCGCCAATCACCAGGACCGGCTGTTCCGCATCGAGGAACGCCGCGATCAGGCGCTTGGTGTGGGGGTTCTCCGACAAGGTGAGGGCGCTGTTGCGGCCGTCGGGCAGGATCAGGCCGGAATAATCGGCGGCCAGTGAATCACCGATGGACTCGTCGGCCATGAAATGGTGGCCCCAGGCATCGGCGTGCCAGCCCTGAACCAGCCCACCATCGGGGGAGATAACTTTCATCGGCCGCCCTTTGGCGATCAACGTCTTTTGCGTGTCGGTGAAAGTGATCTCGGCGAAGCCGGCGGCGGCAAGAATTGCGATCGGAAGTTTTTCGTCTGCCATTTACACACTCCATATATGTGTGGCGTACGCTGGGTCGGGTGGACCGACAACGACGCGGTGTAAGAAGGACCATCAGTTTGCGGCGAAGTCGCGCGCGCGCAATCCTGTGGAATTTGCTCGTTCCGAAATCGGCCTGGCGCTTGTCACGCTGACCGGGGTGGTTTTTCGAAGATGACGGGGATGTAGGAATCGGACCCGCGAGAGTCAATCGATCGGGGATCGAATGTGCGTTTTCGCCGCACAATTCGTCCGTCAAGACCCCGAATTCAGCACGTTCCAACTTTATCTGGGCTGGCTGTCCCGTCTTGGTGCGGAGATCGGCGATGGGCTCGGGCGCGGGTTTTTATCCTCGCGCGTGACCGAGCCGGAGATTTCGCCGCCGGATTCGACTTCGATCCGTCCGTATTTGATGGCGCCGGTCACATGTCCGCCGCTGCGAATCTGGAGGACGCCGGTGACCGTCAACTCGCCCTCGAAACGACCGTTGATTTCCGCCTCGGCGACTGTTGCCGTGCCGGTGAAGGTGCCGCCCTCGGAAACTTCAAGAATCTCCCCGACAAGCGTGGCGTCGATTGTTCCTTCGACGACGAGCGTATCACAGTCGGAAATCTCGCCTTTCAGGTTGATGCCCGGGCCGACCGTCATGCGTGCGCCCACACTGCGCGGCGCCGGTCGGGGTTCGGGGGGGCGGGTCGGTTCGCTTCCGGCCACGGGAACTGGCGGGATCTCGTCCAGGCTGCGTGCGGGCTTGTCGGTTTTGGCGGCGGCGTCGTTCATGGTTGGGTTCTCCGGCGGCTGGGGCCGCTGGGTCGAGGGGGTGTCATGCGGTTGCGATTTCCGGAACACTTTAGCTCATCTTGGTCGTGCAAAGGCAGCGCTATTCGTACACCGCCGCTGTTCAAGCTTGAACCTGCAGGTCCTTTGTTGCGAATGATTGGTCGCATTGCGGCATTGTTGTGGCAATTCGAACTGACGGACATGGTGCCGGCGCCATGTAGAGCGCGCCGTAACCGACATGCGCGCCGATATCGAGGAAGACGCCGCGGGGGCCAGTTCTCGAAACGCAGCCGTTCGCTGCCCAGACCGGTGTTGGCATTGGCGTAATAGGCCTCGCCCGCCGAGGGGCTCCAGGGCGGACAGTACAGGGTCAGGCCGGTGGGCAGCGCCAGGCGGGTTCCCGCGCGAAGGCGCGTTTCTTGATCTGTCGTATGTCGACCCGCACCATGGACTTCGGCACGCCCGCTTGTCGGATGAACCTTAAGCTGGGCACGGCGGCGCCTGTGGCTGGACTTTGGGGCAAAACGCAGGGGGACAAACCGCAAGGGCACAAAACGCAGGTCGCCACGCTACGGCCTCGGCACCGGACCGCAACATAGCGGATTCCCGGATTAGAACTCCCGGCGGTTCTTGCGGTCGACCCCGGTCTACGGGGCGACCATCATGCAGGCATACGGGCACCCGCAGCGCAAAGGCGTGCGGGTGCCTGCGGTGTTGTTATTTTGCCGTGATGACTCGGACAAACCAGGGGCCGGTGGCCTTGATCTGAAACTGAAGCTGTCCGGGGCGGGCCATGGTCATGGAGCCGAGCATCGGCGGGGCATCATTGCCTTCGCGCGTTTGCGGGGCGCTGGCCTGGATGATGCTGCTGTCCTTGGGGTCGACGACCGAGATCTGGAATTGCCCACCGAGTGAGCGCCATGAGATTTTGATCGCACCAACCGTATCGAAGGCTGCGGTGGTCTTGCTGTCGGACCCGCCTTCAGAGAAGACAATCACATCCTGCGCCACGGCCTCGGATGTCGAGAATCCGGCAATCGCAACCGCGATGGCGAGGGTGAGGACGATGGCATGGATATTTTTAGCTAACTTTTGCATTGGCTTCGCTCGCAGGTTGTTGTCGTTCCTTCGACATCGCGTTGCGTTAAAGTCGAACATGCTCCTAAGAGCGGGGAACCATCGCATATAATAGTACCGGAAAAGCGGTGCGCAAAATGGTTAATGTCTGACGGTAACGAATCCGTGATGCGAAAATACTAATTCGTATCAGCGCAACGCAATTAGCGTGCCAAGAATGGCGCGCCCGGCAGGATTCGAACCTGCGACTTTCGGCTTCGGAAGCCGACACTCTATCCAGCTGAGCTACGGGCGCGTCACGGGCTGGAGAATTACGCCAAAGGGCGCGAAGGTCAAGCCAAGCTGCATTGCCGACCGGCTGTTTGCACCCCATATTGTCGCAAATAGTTAAAATTTATGCCCTGAGCGGCGGGAGAATCGAGAATGAGCAGCGACAGCGATTCCAAAAATGCGAAAACCAGCGAGAGAATCGAAAAAACCGATGAGGAGTGGCGGCAGGAATTGACGCCGGAGCAGTACAAAATTGCCCGTCAGGCGGGGACCGAGGCACCTTTTACCGGCAAGTATCATGATTCAAAGGACCCCGGAACGTTTCACTGCGTGTGCTGCGGCACGCCGCTGTTCAACTCGGGCAAAAAATTCGATTCCGGCACCGGTTGGCCGAGCTTCTGGCAGCCGGTGAGCGATGACGCGGTCGCGACAAAGGTCGACCGGGCCCACGGGATGGTACGCAACGAAGTCGTGTGTGCGAGATGCGATGCCCATCTCGGTCATGTTTTTCCCGACGGACCGCCGCCGACCGGCCTGCGCTATTGCATGAACTCGGCATCTCTGGACCTGAAGCCCGAAGACGACAGCTAGGTTTCCTGAAAAAACAGGGTTCAGCAGGGTCTTCGGCGGTTCCGGTCAAAAATGATCGGCGCGGACGACCTCGACATCCGAGACGGACACAATCCCGATCTGGCGCTCGATTACCGCGTAAATCTGCGTGAGAATTCCGTCCAGTCGGGCCGGATCGACGATGCAGACGATCGCGACCATGCGTCCGGAATCCCCGACAATGCCGTCACGCTGCCATGGCCCCTCCTGTCCGCGTCCGCCCTGCGCGGAAAAGATGGTGTAGCCAAACACATCCTGGGTATCGAGCACCTGGGTGATCCGCCCCTGCAGGGGCAACTCAATGATGATCTCGATCCGTTTCTTGGGGTGCATCTTCATCATCGGCTCCGATATGTCAGGCGATAGCATGGGCCAGCGTGAAATATAAAGGTATGCCGACGGCGAGGTTAAACGGGAAGGTAATGCCCAGTGACAGTGTGGCATAAATCGCTGGTCGTGCTTCGGGCAATGCCAGACGCATGGCGGCCGGGACGGCGATATAGGATGCACTCGCGGCGAGGGTGAGGAGCAGCGCGGCATTGCCGGCCGAAAGACCCAGCAGAATCGCCAGCGGTGTCGCCACCGCACATCCGATCAGCGGCATATAGAGGCCGAAGCCGATCGTGCGCGCATCGAGACCGCGCGCACTCGATCGCAGGCCGCGGCCGGCGACGAGCCCCATGTCCAGCAGGAAGAGGGCGAGCACCCCCTTGAAGGGATCGACAACAAACGGCGCCATGGTCTTCATGCCGTCGGCACCTGTGATCCAGCCGATCGCGAAGGACCCGACCAGCATGACGATGGAACCGTTGAGCAGAATCTCGCGCAGCGATGGCGTCTGGGTCACTTTGCCGGTTGCATGGCCGCGTCGGGCGAGCCAGATACCGGTCAGGATCGCCGGGGCTTCCATCGACGCCGCGACCGCCACGAGGTAGCCGTCGAAATCTACGGCCCGGCTTTCGAGAAAATCGCTCGCAGCGATAAAGGTCACAATACTGATCGAACCATAGTGGGCGGCGACGGCGGCCGAATCCATCCGCCCGAGCGGGCTTGCGGCACGCAGCGCCCAATATGCGATGACCGGCAAACCGAAACTCAGAATCACGCCGGCAAGGATCAGCAACAGCAGGTCAATATCCGGGCCCACGCGAGCGACCTCGGCGCCACCCTTGAAGCCGATCGCCAGCATAAGATAGAGCGACAGCGCCTTGGCAAATGGTTCGGGAATGCTGAGATCCGAGCGCGCCAGTGCGGCGCCCAGGCCGACGACGAAAAACAGGACGATGGGTGAGAGCAGGTTCGCCGAAAGTCCGGTGAATATGGTGTCCATATGTGTGTTGCCCCCCGCGCGGCGCGCGCCTGTCTGGTGGTTATGCGGCTGCGTGGCTTTCGCCGGCATTTGCGATCCGAATGCCGGTGACATACCGCAAGACCAGATAGCCGGCGATCGCCGACAGGGTTGAAGCCGAGAGCACACCGATACGAACCGCCTTGGCGTGTTCCGGGTCATCGAAGGCGAGGGTGCCGATGGTCAGTGCGAGCGCCGCCGCAAGGATCAGGAAAATTCCGGGCGTCGTCTCTTTCTTGAGAAGGTTGGAAATGGCGTCGCGGGCCGTCGTGACCATGAGGTACTCCCGAACCACGGAGCAAACGATATTAAAACACCACGAACATACCAGAAATATTACAAACGTCTACAAACCGTTATAAAAGAATAATGACGAAGATAAACTGATGTGATATTAACAGGTCATGCTAACGCGTCCGATGCTCACGGTGCATGAGGTCGCGGACCTCCTGAAGGTCCGCGAAAGCACTGTGCGTACGTGGATTCACGATAATTCTCTGCGTGCGGTGAAGTTTGGCCGCGAATGGCGGGTAGGCCATAAGGATCTGGAAACGTTCCTCAACA
>JAQCFD010000003.1 GCA_027618305.1 Pseudomonadota bacterium | reverse complement strand
ATAGGGGCGGTTGAATTTCGAGTTCTTGGAATGGTAGCGCCGTATCGCCTCGCCCCAGGAGTTGTGCGCTTTGAAAAGGTCGCCCAGGAATTGAGCTGCATAGGCGGTATTTTTCGCAGGATCGAATGCCGTTTCCAGATCGGGAAAAGCGTTGGGGTGATGGCGCAAATTGATCTGCATGCAGCCGACGTCGATATTTTGAACGCCGCGCGCCTGCAAACGGCGAACATGGTCGATGGCCTCCGCCTTGGTCGGAAAAAACCGCCCATCCGGACCACTTGTGACCGTCCAGGGCCAGGCAAATATTGCCTGCCGGCGCGCATCCCAGCGCCCGGATTCCGTATGTGCGATCGCCATGAGGAGATCGTTTGGTATATTCCTTTCGATCTCCGCGGGGCCGATGGCCGAGGCGCAAATACTGTGCGTTTCCATAGCGTTGGCGGGGTATGGGTCGACGATCGCCGCCAGCGTGAAAACGGCCGCTGCGAGCGCGGACACCAGGAAATGTCGATAGGGGTTGTGAAATGTGATCGTCATGGCACGACTTACGTCGCAAACGCCGTGCCATCATGGCCGGGTGCACCAATCCTGCTTATCTATTGTGCAGTGCATGATAATCGCGAAATATTATTTCAACGAAATTCAGTGAATAGAGAATTTTCTTTTAATTACCACGGCATGCACCCGAACGGCTTGTCTTCGCATATGCGAGAAGCATATATTGCACTGCGGCATCGTACTGCGGTGTCGCTTTAAAGCGTTTCCTCCCTATGACTTCGGGCCGTGGTTTCCACGGCCCTTTTTTTTACCCCCACATACGCAGGCTGCGGTCGATTTGGTCAGCCGCCACGCCTAGTTTCGCTCGTGGCCGGCGGCCCCGGGTGGTGTTTCGGCGCCGGGGCCAAGTGCGCGCTGCATGCGTACGCTGTCGACCCAACGACCGAATTTGTAGCCCACGGCCGGCATGGTCCCGATCATTTCGAAACCCAGATGTCTGTGAAGGCCGATTGAACCCTGGTTTTCGCTGTCGCCGATCACCGCGATCATTTGCCGGAAGCCCGCTGCGGTGCAGCGTGTGATGACCGCGTTCAGCAAGGATCGACCCAGCCCGCGGCGCAGCGCGTCATTTGCGACGTAGACCGAATCCTCGACGGTATAGCGGTACGCGGAACGTTCGCGAAAGGGGCTGGCATAGGCGTAGCCGCCTATCCGGCCGTCACGCTCGGCGACAATATACGGCAGTCCCTTTGCCTGAATGACCGCCATGCGCCGTGCCATCTCGCCGGCATCCGGCGGCACTTCCTCGAACGAGGCGAGCCCGGTCAGCACATGGGTGGCGTAGATCGCCTGAACGGCCACCGCATCATCCGCACATGCATCGCGCAGCGTGAATGAACCAGCCTGATCGGGGGCCAATACCAAGGTCTGTCTCAGGCAGCGAGGGCCGCAGGTTCAAGCGCGGCCAGTCGCGCCGCCAGCAGGCTCATATTCTCGGCGACTTTTGCCATGCCTTCGGTGCGTTCGATGGTTGCTTCGTCCATATAGAGCGCGCGGTTGATTTCGATCTGCAGCGCATGCACCCCGATATCCGGACGACCATAATTGCGGGTGATAAAGCCGCCCGAATAGGGCGCGTTGCGGACGACGGTGTAGCCCATCTCGCGCAAGGTTTCCTCGACCAGGCCCGTCAGGGACCGGTTGCAGGACCGGCCATGGGCGTCGCCGAGGATGAAATCTACCTGGCGCCGGCGCCCGGCGTCATTCTCCATCGGTCCTCCGACGGATGGCATGGAATGGCAGTCGATGAGTATGCAGGTGCCAAATGCCGTGCGGGTCTGGGTAATCAGATCTTCCAGCGCTTCATGGTAGGGCTGGTAGCAACGTTCGATGCGTTCGCACACCTCCGAGAAGGAGAGCTTGCACGAGTATATCTCCGCGCCATTGGCGACCACCCGTGCGATCGTGCCGAGCCCGGCAGCCACCCGGGGCGAGTGCTTGTTGACGAAGGCCGGGAGCGCTTCGATGAACATCGCCGGATCGAGCTCATAAGGCTCGCGGTTTGGGTCCACGAAGGCGCGCGGAAACAATGCCTTCAGCAGCGGCGCACCATGATGTGGTGCCTGGGCGAACAATTCGTCGACGAAAGAATCTTCGGATCGGCGGATGGCATGTGCATCGAGTTTGGAGGCGGCGAGGAATGCCTCGGGGTAGGCCCGTCCGCTATGGGGCGACGAGAAGACCAGCGGAACACGCTGCTCGGCGGGCGCGAGAATCTCAATCGCGGCGGCTGAATCGTTGACGGGTTCGCGGTCCATAACATGTCTGATGTAGCGAAAAGCGGGGTGGCTGTCACCCTTGACACGGATGCGTGTTTTGACGTGAGTGCCGGGAAGCGGCGTCAGCCGCTGCGATCGAATTTCTTCACCCTTTCGAAACCGCTTTGGGGGTAGCCTTGGATACCCCGTGCTGACGATGCGGACCTTCACTGACGAGCCTAGAGGATACGGGTTTGATGGCGCGAATTTTGCTCGCCGAAGACGACCAATCAATGCGTGAGTTTCTGACCCGTGCGCTGGAGCGCAGCGGACATGAGGTCACGGCGGTGCCCGACGGTCTGGCTGCCCTCGACGCCGTGTCGGAGCGCGCCTATGAACTGCTGATCGCGGATATCGTGATGCCGGGAATTGACGGGATCGAGGTTTCGCGCCAGGCCAGCAAGGTGAATGCCGATCTGAAGGTATTGTTCATCACGGGCTTCGCGGCGGTGGCCATGAATGCGCGGGAGGAAATGGGTGACACCAAGGTCCTGTCCAAACCGTTCCATCTGCGCGATCTGGTCGATCAGGTGGATGCGATCCTTGAACAACAGGTCGCCTGACGAGACGCTGTTATTTGCTATAGTCCCCTGGACGTTACAACAATAATTCTGGGGGCTCTCGTGTCCAACACTGCCGAAATCAGCTACACACCGGATGCCGCCGACCGCACGGCCGCGCTCAGCGATATCGTCCACGAGGATGACCGGTCGCGTATCATCAAATACACCCTCAAGCCCGGTGAACAGACGGGCTGGCACACCCACCAACTCGATTATGTGGTGATCTATCTCACCGCCGGCGAACTCACATCGCACTTTGCCGACGGCACCACGAAGGTGTTCAGCTACGAACCCGGCAAGGCCGGATCCTATTCGGCACCGGTGGAGCATAACGCGGTCAACACCGGCAATACGGACGTTGTGGGCTACGAGATCGAGTACAAGCGGTAACGCTTGTGAATTTGGCGGGTGTGCCTCTTGCCATCGGCGGAGGTGCGGTGTATCACCCGCCCCTGTCGTGGACGGAAGACCGTAGATGGTCTCTGCCGACGACGCTGAAACCCGTATCAGGTGGGGCGCGTAGCTCAGCGGGAGAGCACTGTGTTGACATCGCAGGGGTCGCTGGTTCAATCCCAGCCGTGCCCACCATTCCCCCCCCTTGTTGATCTTGGCTGACGCGTGGCCGGGGGCGGTTATTCCGACAGGGAGATCCGTTTCGGAGGAATAGCGTGGCCGACATTATCGTCTACATGTGAGCAGTTGACGCCACCCGGTGGCGGGCTGCGACGTTGTTCGTACTCACGGTTTTTACGGTGCTCCGGATCGGACCCGTGTGTGTTTGCCGGAACAGTAATACGGTGTCGCGATGACCGCGGCCGCAACCGGAAAGAGCAAAGTTCCATGCACCTGATGGTCATCCTGGAAGACCGAATTTCCGAATGGGAAGCCAAGGGCGAGATCCTGGACGGCTATTTCAATCCGGCGGGCGTGTTCGATACCGTGACGGTGCTTGGCCTGGTCGAGGACCAGCCCGAGGATTTGATGATCGCGCGTCTGTGCGCACCGGCACGCCACCGATATGTGAATGTGGGCATCGACCGTCGTGGATTGATGACGGCAACCTTTGGGCTGCGACCGGGCCGTCTCGAGACGCGATTGGCGCGGCTCATATCCGATTTGCTGTCGGACCCGCCTGACCTGGTGCGTGCCTATGGTGATGGTTTGGCGGCGGTCGCGGCCGCTGTTGTCGGCCGCGAGGCCCAAATACCCTACGCCGTGAGCCTTCACACGACGCCTGATCCGCATATCCAATCGCAATATGTTGGCGCGCGGGATCGGCTGTGGCGACGCCTGCTGGCGCCATCGGTTCATCAGGCGTTGCGGGGTGCAGGGGCGGTCATGGCGGTGTATGCGCCCATCCGTGATTATCTGCCGCCTGACATTGCCGAGCGTACCGTCGTGGTGCCGAATGTCGTGGGTGTCACGGCGCGCCCGACCGTCAGCGAGCGCTACGGGGTGCCGATGCGGGCGCTTTGGTTGGGCCGCCAGATGCCGGGCCGGGATCCCGGCCCGATCATTGCAGCACTCAAGGTGACGCCCAATGTCGAATTGACGCTCATTGGTGATGGTCCGCTTCATGACACCGCGCAGCGCGCCGCCGAAGAGGGTGGTGTGGGGCGCCGCACCAGCTTCATCCGGGCCATGGACAATCGCGAACTCTGCGCGAGTTTGCCGCGCTATGACGTGCTGGTCGTGAACAGCGCCTTTCGGGAAATGCCTAAAACGGTGATGGAGGCCGCGCTTTCAGGACTGCCGATTATCGTGAATCGCTTGCCTGCGGTGGAGTCGCCGGAATATGCAAGTTTGCATGTGTTGTTCGTGGATGGGAACTCCGGTGCCTACGCGTCTGCGTTGCGGGATTTGGAAGGCAATCCCCGCAAGCGGGTTGCGTTCGCGCAAGAAACGCAGGACGCGGCCTGGCGCATGTGGGACCCGGACAGGGTTGCCACGCAAACTGCGGACATTTTGCGCGCACTCGCGGAACGCGCAGATTGAGACTTGAATGACAAAGGGCGTTGCATGTCTGGGCTGGTGATTTTTGGGACGAGGCCCGAGGCGATCAAACTCGCACCGATGGTTGCGCGTATTCGCGGCACGCAGTTGGCCGGTGATGTTGGCGTTGTATGTACCGGTCAGCATGCCGAGATTATGACGCAGACATTGAACGCGCTCGACTTCACGGTCGATGTGAATTTGAACCTCATGCAGCGCGACCAGACCCCGATGGAGGTGGTCGAGCGCACCATCGTCAGCCTGACGGAACGATACGCCAGCAAACGTCCTGACTGGATTCTCGTGCAGGGCGATACGGCGACAGCCTTCGCCGGCGCGCTCTTCGGGTATCTCGGTGAGAGCACCGTGATTCACCTTGAGGCCGGCCTGCGCACACATGATATTCACGAGCCCTGGCCGGAAGAGGGTTTCCGGCAGGAAATCGCGCGCCTGGCGAGCCTTCACCTGGCGCCCTATCCATGCGCGCGCGAGAACTTGCTGAACGAGGGTGTTCCGCCGGAGAGCATCGAGGTCATCGGGAACAGCGGCCTCGACAGCCAGGACGGGATGTTGGCGCAGATCGCTGACGGGGATATAGCCTGGCTGCCGAATGGGGACTTCGTGCTGGTCACATTGCACCGGCGCGAAAATCTCGGGGCGCGTCTCGAAGCGACATGTCGTCAACTGATCACCATTCTGGATGCTTATCCCAATCTTCAAATTCTTTGGCCGGTCCATCCCAACCCCAGGGTTCGCAGCACGGCCTTCCAGTTTTTCGGCGACCGGAACGACCGGGTGATGTTGAGTAAGCCCCTGGACTATCCGAAATTTCTCCATGCGCAGCGGGCCGCGAAATTTGTCGTGTCGGATTCCGGCGGGGTCCAGGAAGAAGCCGCCTCACTGGGAACCCGGGTCGCGATTGTGCGGGAAAAAACCGAACGGCCCGACGCCGTGGATCTCGGCCTGACGCGCATCGTCGGCGCAGATGCGACGGGTCTCATCGACGCGGTGAATGATTTTATGTCGGTGCCGGTTGATCCGGTCGCCGTTGCGAAGTGGCGCGCACTGCAGGGTGATGGGAATGCCGGTGCGGCAGCGGCGGCGGCGCTGCTGCGGCAAATTGAGGCGGATCAGGCGGTTCGCCAGCGGGCCTGAAGCAGCGCGGTGAGCCCGCTTGCGATCACGTAGGTCGCGAGAAATGCGGCTGCGATGTGCCAGGGCAGGAATGTTGCCGGGATCGCCACCAGATACATAAAACCAATCACGCCGACTCCCGCAGCAAAGCCGATGGTCGAGCGCTGGGTGACGTGGGGCGGCAGCAGTTGAAGCCCCACGCCTTGCCGGCCGGCCATCACCACCACGGACAGGGCGAAGCCGCCGCCACTGAAATCGCGGTGCCGAGCAGGCCGATCTCCGGCAAAAGGAGCACGATGCCGGCGACCGCGACGAGGCCCCACGCCAGGGATGCCCACATCAGGAAAACCGCCTTGCCGGTGATGTACAGATAATATTCCCACGGCGTGGCGGATTGATTCACAAACACGGCCAGGACGAGGACGCTCATTATTGTCGGCGAGATTCGGAACGTCTCGCCCAGGGCGAGGGTGAGAATTTGTGCGCCGAGGATGGCGAGCAAAACGGCGAGGGGCGTGCCCCAGGCGATGAAGTTCCCGAAAAGTCGATGGGTGGCCGCCTGTGCTTCCGCCGGCGAGTCGTTGGCCATGGCGCGCGCCATGCGCGGATAGAGCAGCCACCAGTAGGGCGCGCCCCATGATGCGAGAATGGCGATCAGTGTCTGCGCGGCAACATAGCGCCCCACGGTGTCGGCCCCGGCCAGGCTGCCGACCAGAACGCGATCGACGAGGCCCATGAGTGACTCGCCCAGACCGGCGATCATGAATGGAATGCCCAGGGCAAGGGCCGACCGGATGCCGGGCAGGGGCAGGATCACGAGTTGGTTGGGGCGGATGCGCTGTAGCAGCAGGAAGTCGGCGCCGGCACACAGGAAGAAGAAAAATTTTAGCCCCGTTATGACCCTGATGGCGATGACGGGCGTCAGGTTATCGAGGAATGTCAGGACAATAATAGCGATCAGGGATGCGATAGCCTCGGTGATCTGGAGCAGGGTTGCCGATTTGACCCTGTGTCGGGCGCGCAGGGCTTCGAACATCAGGGATTGCCATGCCGCAATCGGGAGCAGTATGGCTGCCGCGCGGACCAGCGTGGCCGCTGCCGGATGGTTGGAAAAATGTACGGCAATCGAGTTGGCCGCCGTCCACATGATCGTTGCCAGGATCAATGAAATTGCCGATGAGATCACGAAAGCCGTGGCAATCGGTGCCGCGATATCTGCGGTCGTGCGGGCGCCCGCAATTTGGCGAATGACCGCAAAGCCGAGGCCGAGGAGGACGATGGGGACGAGCACGGCGACCAGGGCCTGAGTTTGTGAATAGCCGCCAAACCCGTCCGCTGCCAGCCATCGCGCCAGGAGGAAGGCCAGGATAAGCGCGGTGCCCTTGGTCATACCCTCGGCGATAAACCGCAGCACGAGATCGCCGTCGATCCGATGTCGACCGATCATCATCTCAGACCGTCTCCGGTCGCCGCGCCACGACGTACCAGCGTTCCGCCAGGGCGGGCAGGCGGCACGAGATCACCGCGTCCCAGCCCGGTCTTGTTTCACTGCCCCGGACGCGTCTGATCAATCCGGGGAACCGCTGTAATCCGGGTGCCAACAGAAATTGTGAGAGCACACCATGTGCTTCTATCGAGATGATTTTCAGCCCGTTTTGCTCAAGCATCTCGCGTGTTCGCGGGGCGGAATGACCGAACACACCGCTTAGGCCGCGCCGACGGTAATGGCGGTGCCAGTATCTTATGGCGAGTGATCGGGATCCCGCGATATCGACGATCAGAGAGCCACCCGGTCGAAGCAGCCCGGCCATCTCGGCAAGTGCGGCCTCCTGATCCTGCGGGGACAACAGCAGCAATGTCGAGAAACAGTAGATCAGGTCGAACGTGGCGCCGGTCATCGGCAGCGCGGGTAGCGCTGCGGCACAGGGCAGGATGGTGCCGTCTTGGTCGCGGGTGTCGGCCAGCCGGCAAAGCTGCGCGAGCATCTGTTGGCTCGGGTCGATCGCGACGATGTCCAGCGGCCGCGCCGCGAGCGCAAGCGCGTGGCGGCCTGTGGCGGCCCCGATATCGGCCACGCGCCCAGTGCCGGGCGCATGGGCATCGACGAGCGCCCATTTCCGCGCCTGGATGTAGTCCGTGCCGATATGGGTCGGATATTCTGCGGCCTCACGGTCGAAATGCGCCGCGGTCTGACTCACGACTCGCCCCCGTCGTCATTCCGGCGTGTTGATCTGACCAGTTCCAGGGCCGCCGCAACCATTGGTCTGTGTGTCAACGTGCCGCGATAATAGGGTGCCAGGTTGCCGCCGAACCCTTTCTTGAAATCGCTGATCCGGCGACGCTTGCCGGCGGGCGCACCGGGAAACGCTTCGCCGCACTCATAACGAACGAGACCTCGAGCGGCGAACGTGTGGATCGCGTGCCACTGGACCAGATCATTGGCGCCGCTCGTCAGGGCTTCCTCGTCACTGGCCACGACCCAGTAGAGGGCGGCCTCTTTGTAGACCGCAAAGATGTGGATCGCGATTGTTCGCCCGTCCGGTGCGACCGCGCAGAAGCCGGCCGCCAGGTCATGCTTCAGGAAGGTCTCAAAAATCGTTTCGAAATAGGCCGCAGGCTTGACCGGCAATCCGTTGCGGACGGAAGCGCTTTGATGAAGACGGAGATAGTCTGCGAGGTCCTCCGGTCCAACGTCGCGCACGGTAACCCCACCGCGTTCGGCCTTGTTGACGGTCTTGCGGACCCGGTGTTCAAGATTGCGCCAAAGCGCGGCCTCACTCCGATCCTCAAGGTCGAGGATCCAACTCTGCGTCGAGGCCTCCGCGCAGCCGAGCATTGCGAGCGGATTGACGTTGCTGGACGCGTCTCCGTGCCGCGCCGGCGCAAGTGGCGCCATCGCCAGTTCGATCTGGTGTGCGCCTTCTTTCCGGGCGATATCAATCAACCCGGTGCGCACGTCGCGTTCGGCGTTGCTGCGCTGGCGCGGTGACAATGTTGCTGCGTAAGCCGGGCCGCCGGTGGATTCCAGTCGGCTGGTCAGGCGCCGTGCCGGCCAACGCCCTGCCACATGCCGCAAGGGGACCAGGGCGACTGGCTGGTTTGTCGTCGGGTCGAGCAGCGCGAAGCTGGCATCGCGGGTATTCGGCCACGTCGCATAGGCGTCAATCGCTTCCCAGCGATGCCATATCCAAGCGTCCGGAAACATGTCCGCAGACCTGTTCCAGGCCTCGGGACCGGTGTCGCGTCTTGAGACGAAGTTAAAGTTTGAAGCCACGACCAACCCTCTCGGGGGTGATACTTACGCGTTTGTTCGCGATCCCGACAACCCGGCGCTGGCGCCGAGAAGGTAGACGAAGACGAAGTGCGCCCAATGATAACGGAAAACCGAACTGTCCACTGTCTGATGAACGAAAAGGCCCATCAGCAGGGCCACGATGGCGATATCGGTGGCCGTGACGTTTCGGCCCTGCCGCGTGGCCTTGAACACCGGGGTGAACCAGGCGGCCAGAACCAGAATAAATCCCACAACCCCGGTTTCAACGAGCATGGACAATGAGAGGGAATGGGCGGTTGTTTGAAGGCCAAGGGGCGCATAGATCGCTTCCTGCGTCAGCCCGAAACCCAACCCGGACAGCCAGACATCGCCTATCGCGCGTATCGCAATTTGCCACCCATGGGCGCGATCGCGCAGTTCGAAGACTTCTACATGTCCGAGGTCCTGTGTGGTGCCGGTCAGCCACGTCATGAGATATAGCGACAGGGTCATGACGCATACCAGCAGAACGGCGAGACGCGCTGTTCGGCGTCTGTTTGTACGGAGCAGGCCGACGAAAAAGATGCCGGTCGCGGCCATGGCGAATGCCGCACGCGACCCTGATATCAGCAACAGGAAGGCGACAAGTCCTATGACCAGAATGAGGCCGACACCTTGCGCATCACGTTTCGGGTGCGCAATCGCCGCCAGCGCGATGAGGCCGATCGCGGCGAACAGGCCCAAGCTGTTGGGGTTTGAGGTCAGGCCGGAAAAGCGCGGTATATACATGCCTAGTTTGTACTGCCGCCCCCCCTCCGCGACGCCAAGCACCCATCCATTGATATCAACCAGAAAGTACCGCAGTGCGTTCTCGGGGATTGTCGTCTCCCAGAACGCCATTATGACCGCGAAGAATGCTCCCGACGCGATCGTGATCACGGCGACGAGGGCGGTGAACCAAGCAAATGTCTGTCGTGGTCGAGGGTCGCTGGCCGCCAGCAGACAAAGCAGAATCCCGGGTGTGAACACAAGAAGCCAGCGCCGCAGGGCCGTGGACGGATCATCGGCCCAGACCAATGTGATCGCAGCCCATGCAACAACCAGGATCAAGGGCAGGACGCCTCGGATATTCGTCAGCAGTTGTCCGCGCAGGAGCAAAAATCCAACGCCACCTGCAATGAGTTGCAGGCCGAGCACGATTGCGGGGGGCGTTGTGACGAAGCCCTGCGCGTCGTAGTAGCCGAGAAAGCCAACCAAACTCGAAAGCAACGCGAACCAGAAGAACCCGCGACCCCAGGTTTCCTGGCCACTCAAGATTTCGCCGCCTTTGAGGCGATCAACTGGTCCAGTATGTCGCGGAAGCGGCGACCGATCCGCTCGATGCTGTACGCGTCGCGTGCCTCATCAGACTGTGCCGGTTTCACTGCGTTGACGCCCCGAATGGCGTCGATCAGAACCGCCGCCACGGCGGCGGGCTCGTCAGGGATTACGGACCAACCCCCGATGCGTTCAATCAAATCCTGCGTGGGTCCTTCCGGCGTGATTGCGAACATCTGTCTTCCGGACCCCAGATAATCCGCAATCTTCGAGGGCAGAAACATGGAACGCGTCGCCATGGGCGCGTCGCTGATGACTAGCAGGTCGAAAGATTTCATGCGGACGAGCGCGTCCGTATGGGGAAGAACGCCGCCATGGGTGACAAGTTTTTCCGCGGCGGGGTGTTTGACCAGTTCACGATTGAAGGCCGCGCCGCCAGGCCCGAAAATTTCAACAGTGAATTCAGGTGCCGATCCGTCGCCCGCGGCGCGTTCGATCGCTTCGAGAAGCAACTGCGGTGTCCGCGGGCCGTAGAATGTGCCGAACATCCCAACCCGGACTTTTTGCGACGTTTGCGTCGGCGACGTGCCGTCGTAGAGCGTGGGGTCGTACCCATGGGGTACGACATGGCTCTTTTGCGTGATCGAAATCCCGGTGTTCAGTGCCGCAAAATAGTCCCGCATCTCGGCCGTGGGAAACACCAGCGCGTCGGCTTCGCGCAAGACCTTGCGCTCCAGGTTGCGGCTCCAGGGCGACATCAGCGGGACCTGGCGTTCATAGGCCCCCCCCGACCATGGGTCCGAAAAACACGCGACCCAGGGCAGATCGGGGTGGCGCTGCTTCAGGCGGCGTCCTGCGGCATGGACCGAATGATACTGCGAGCGTGTGACCAGGCAGTCATATCCGTCGGGTTGCATGGCTTCCGCGCGGGCCGTGGTGGCGCGCGTGAGCAACAGATACCGGTCGGGCCGCAGGGGCAGCCGTGAAATTTTCCCCAGCATCCGAAACAACCCGCCGTCGATCCGTTCGATCCGGCCGAAACGCGATTCGACATAGGCGTCGAGACTGTGATCGGGGAGCTGGGCATAAAGATTTGCCGAGGCCGTCACGATATCGACCTCTGCATCGGGAATAGCGGCCATCGTCTTGGCGGTGACGAACGCCTCGGGGCTGGCCACAGGCGGAAAACAATAGCCAAGGCACAGGATGCGCATGTTGGTGTCAGCCATGGTCGGCCCGCCCGAGTACGGATGCAAAGTCTTTCGCAGCAAAAGGTGCAAAGCGCGTCAGCATCTTGAGAACATCTTCATCGTCGGCGACATCCGCCGGGTCCAGGTAAAGGTTGAGGAGGCCCGGCTGGCCGGTCTCCATCAACGCCAGATAGGCACGTAATTCTTCGAGGAGGCGCCGCGATGTGCCGTCGCCGCGGCGTATCAATCCCCAGCTGTCCAATATCTGCCCCGGTTCGGTCAGGCAACCACTCACGGGAAACTCGACGATCCCTGCGCGCGTGAAGAACGGTCCGTGCCGCAATCCGAACAGCGGACGTGTCGAGCTTGAATAGCGATATCCGAGTTCGGACAGGAACTGCCACAGGGCCATCAAGTCACGCGGGGATTCGAAGCTCGCGAAATGGGGTGTGCGAAATCCATCCGGTCGCTGACCGAGAATGTCCCCGACAGCCTCGGCACCCCGGCGAATATCGTCTTGCCACTCTGCCTCGGAGACGTCGCCATAGAAGTAGGTCGATGTCACGTCGCCGGATGCAGAGTCCCGTGCGGCGTGGCGGCGAAAGCCATGATTGAGGAATACCGCGCCTTCTTCGGCTATCGCGCGGTAGTCGTTTGCCGCCGCCGCGAGCACTTCGCCGGCGACCGCATATAAGGGCGACAGGCCGCCGGAGCGCAGCCGGGCATGCATCGCAGGCACCACCGCGCTGTCGGCATCGGTATCGCAGTCGAAAGACAACACGAAATGAGGTTGGCGCAGGCCCGCCCGCCGCGCGAGCGCGGTCGCACGCTTCACGGCCCGTTGCGGGCACCATCGACTGTAGGCCCAGGCCCATGCGAGCACGGGATCGCGGGCGGCCTTAGCGAGTTTGTCGATCATCGGCAAACGGGGTTTGAGAGGCGCCAATTTCAGACATTCGTGCGCCATGGCTCTTTGTTGTGGAAACATGCCGGTCGAGCCTGTTTGGCGCGACCATGTATTGTCCCATCAATTCTAAACGATTCTGCCGCTGCGCCGCGATGCGCGTCGGCGCGCCAATATTATTCGGTTCGTGGACTCCGCTGCAACTTGCGCCATAGACTGCTTGCCACGCTCGGAGGAACGGGCGGGTGACCAAAGGGGAGGTTGCGCCATGACTGGCGGAGCAGGGGATAGGTCAATGGCGCCCGAGATAATGGCGGCGCTCAACTATTTGGTGGATACAAGCGAGACGCCCGTCTTCACCCAGACCGCGACAGCCGCCGGTACAGTCAGTTTGAGCGGTGCGCGCCAGCCGCGGACGGTTACCATTCGAAACGCCCGGCCGTTGGCTGAGAGTTTGACTCTGGATATTGAGGGTTTCGCATTCGCCGAGCAGGTAACGCAGGTGACCGACTTCAATGATGATGCGCAGCTGGCATCCGTCTACACACCAGAGATCGAAACGCTGGTGGCCAGGATCGCCGGGGCCCGTGAAGCCATCGTGTTCGACCACACCCGGCGTTCGACCGATGCATCGCACCGGGAGAAATACGGGTCGCGCGATCCCGTTCCCGCACCCCATAGCGATTACGACGATTCCTCCGCCAGGCAACGTATGCGTGACAAGTTCGGCGATGCGGCAGACGAACGTCTGCGGGGCCGATTCGCCATCGTGAACGTCTGGCGCTCGATGTCCGGGCCGATCGAACAGTGGCCGCTGACCGTGTGCGATTCGCGCACGATCGATGAAGATTTTCTGATCTCGACCCGCCGTGAGGCGCCAATCCGCCCGGAGCCGTCCTTCGAATATGCGCGCCCCAGTGCCACGCGCCATGCGGCGTATGATGCGAACCATCGCTGGTATTATTTTCCGCGCATGACGCGGGACGAGGTCCTGCTGTTCAAGAATTACGACACGCTCACCGACGGCACGGCGCGTTATGCCCTGCACTCCGCCTTCGAGGACCCGAACTCGCCGCCGGTCCCGGCGGCGCGTGAGACCATCGAGACCCGGGTGTTCGTGTTTTACGACTAGTGGTTCGCGTTTAAGGAGAATTGTTGTGTCCGATCCCGTCGTGACCGTCGAGGAGGCCGGCGGCGATACGCTGATTGTGCGGCTCAATCGGCCACACAAACGCAACGCGCTGTCGTCTGAATTGAAGCGAGAGCTTGCTGCCACGGCGCACGCGCTGGCCGAGCGGACCGATATCGGTGCGATTATCCTGGCCGGCGCCGGGGGCGCCTTCTGTGCGGGCAACGATATCTCCCAACCGGATTCATTTGCGCAGGAGCTTCCGCTTGTTGAGGCGCGGCGGCACATCCGCCTTGGCCTGGAGATGTGCCGCGCCTGGGAGGCACTGCCCCAGCTGACGATTGCGGCGGTTGACCGGTTCGCGATTGGCGGTGGCATTTCGCTCGCCCTGTCGTGTGACTTCCGCATTCTGCAGACGGGCGCATGGTTGCGCGCACCGGAGGTGGAGCTCGGCATCACCTATTCCTGGGGCACGCTGCCGCGCCTGGTCCGGCTCGTCGGGCCGGCCCGCGCCAAGCTGATCGCCGGGCTGTGCCGCCGGGTCGACGCCGCGACGGCACTCGACTGGGGCCTGTGTGAAGAGGTGAGTGACGACACGATGGCCGCGGCGCTGGTGATGGCGGCGGAGATCACGGCCAAACCCCGGGTGGCCCAGCAGATGATCAAGGAATCGGTGAACCGGCTGTTCTCAGGGACCGATACCGCAACGCTGGAGCAGGATCAGGTATTGCTCAATATGACGAGTTCGGAAGCCCGGGCGGCCCAGGCCGCCGCGCTGACTAAAATATCTGGATAAGTCCGGACAACATCCTCTTCCCTCTGCCCCACAAATCCGTTACACAAAAAGAAAAATAGTGGCGTTCCGTTAACTAAATGAACATAGGGAGAGGAATTCGATGAAATTCCAACGTAAATCAGTGTGGGCGGGAGCCGTGTCGGCGATCGCTCTTCTCGCGGCCGGTTCGGTTGCGCAGGCCGACGGCCATCTCAATGCCCAGGAAAAGGCGCTCGCGCCGCTGGCAAAGGCCGAAGGTGGTGTCACCATCATTCATCCTCTGTTCAGCGACCGTACGGCGCAGCGCATGGGCGAGGCTTTCAGGGCGCGCTATAATCTTGGCGACGACTTCGAATTCAACAGCCTTCGCAAGGGCACGGGCGCCACGGTGGCGCAGGTCCGCCAGGAAATTCAGGCCGGCAAGTTCACCGTCGACCTGATTCTGGTCAGCGCGCCGAGCTTCTTTGCTGCCGCTGCCGAGCGCGATGCGTTCGAGAAACTCGATAGCGGTTACTGGGCAGACAGCGTGGGATTGGTCGAGAAGGCCGGTCAGTATTCGAAGTATCCGTATGTGGTGACGCCGTTGGCTTACACGTTCCAGCCGGTCTGGAACGCATCCTGCCCCGGCATGGAGAACTTCAACGTCACGTCTTATGCGGACACGGTCGCGGCCAGCCTGAGCGGCAAGACCATCTCGTCCGACATCACCAAGTCGTTCACCTACACCAACACGACGTTGGCGTTGGCTGAGGCGGGCGCCGTGAACTTCAACGAGTTCTGGCCGGCACTGAAGAAGACCGACCCCCTCGTCGAGTTCCGCACCGAGCCGAAGATGCAGATGGTCATTTCCTGTCAGCGTCCGTTCGACATGTGGAACCTGTCGGGCCGCGTGTATCAGAACGTGCTCAAGTCCGAGGACCTCAAGGACAAGCTCAAGATCGGCTCCTACAGCGAAGGTCAGGTCATGCTCGGCAACCAGGTTGCCGTGCTCAAAGGTGCCCCGCACCCGAACGCCGGCAAACTGCTGATCGAGTTCCTGCTGTCGAAAGAAGGTTCAGACATCTTCGTCGAAGGTGAGGCCGTCTACAGCATGCGTGCGGGCTACGAGCCGCCGGCTGCAGCTGCGCCGTATCTGCTTGACCTTGATAAGACCAAGCTGCTCGGCATGAAGGACTGGGTTGTTCAGGCGGCGAAGGATGCCAAGCCTGCGCGCGACCTTTGGCAAGAGAACTTCCGCTAGGCCCCAGAGCCTGACGGATATCGCGGGGTCCGGAAAATTCCCGGACCCCGCGATCACTTCCACTTCCCAGCTGCAGCTTTTATGCATTGCACGGCGAATTCGTCGTGTGACCCCATTCAGATTTGATCCGGTGGATACGCGATGACCACGGAAACACTTTCGCCGACGCGCGAACGCTCCCGCACCAGCAACCGCCTGCGCGCCATGATGACGCAGGAGAACCTGATCACCTTTGTCGTGGCGATTATCGTCGCCGGCGCTGTGATCGTGCCTTTGGCGGTTTTGTTCGTCTCCAGCTTCAAGGTGCTCGACCCGCTGGGTTGGGATACGGCCTGGGGCTTCGGCAACTATGTCGAGATGTTCACCGACCGGATTATCCCGAAGGCATTCATCAACACGCTGATCATCTCGTCGGGCTCCACGGTGCTGGCCACCTTCCTCGGTGTGTCACTCGCCTGGATCAACGCGCGCACCAACTGCCCGGGCCGCGACTATCTCGAGCCCTACAATCTGATCCCGTTCTTCCTTTCGCCCTTCGTCGGCGCGATCGCCTGGCACAATCTGGGTGAGCCCCAGACCGGACTGCTGAACAACCTGGCGCGCGATGTCCTCGGGATCGAGGGCGCGATCATGAATATCGACAATATCTGGGGCGTGATCTGGGTGACCGGCATCTTCTTCGCGCCACTGGTTTATCTCTTTGTGGTTGGCTCGCTGCGACGCATGGACCCCTCGCTGGAGGACAGTGCGCGGACGACCGGTGCCGGCCTCGTGCGCACGACCATGACGGTCACCCTGCCGCTGGTCATGCCGGGCATCCTTTCGGGCGCGATCATCGTGTTCGTGACCAGTGCCGGCGAGTTCGGCGTACCGTTCAAGCTCTCGGCTCCTTATGGCTGGGAAACCCTGACGACACAGATTTTCTCCAAGGCGGTCGGCGACGACGCCAACCATTACCTCGGCGCCGCGATGAGCATGGCGCTGGGCATTATCACCGTGTTCCTAATCTGGGTTCAGCAGCGCTACATCGCGCCGCGGTCCTTCACAACCGTGACCGGCAAGGGCTTCCGCCCGAACGTGCTCGATCTGGGCCCGTGGAAGTGGGTGGCCTTCGGCTACAATCTGACGTTCATCGCCGTTGCGGTGGTGCTGCCGATCGTCTGCCTGATCATCGTCAGCCTGCACCCGGTGTGGACCGGCAAGATCGTGTGGGCGGATTTGACCACCATCAACTATGTGAAGACCCTGTTCTGGTGGCGTCCGGAAGCGATCTCGGCGGCGACCAACGGCATCGGCAACTCGCTGATTCTGGCCTTCGGCGGCGCGTCGATTGCGATGGTGATGGCGCTGGTCATCTCCTACATGATCCACCGCACCAAGGGTTTCGGCGTGCGGATGCTCGACTTCCTGTCGGTGGTGCCGATCGGCTTCCCGGGCATCGTGTTGGCGATGGGCGTGCTGGTGACCTACATCCAGACCCCGATCTACGCGACGCTGTGGATTTTGATGCTGGCCTACATCACGCGCTTCTTCCCTTACGGGCAGCGCAACATCTCCTCGATCATGCTGGCGATCTCCGAAGAGCTCGACCAGTCGTCGCGGATGGCGGGTGCATCCTGGTTCACGACCCTGTGGCGGATCACGATCCCGCTGTTGAAACCCGGTCTGTTCGCGGGCTGGATTTTGCTGTTCATCATCTTCCTGCGTGAACTGTCGATCTCGATTATCCTGTTCACGACGGGCACCGAAACACTGTCGGTCGGCGTTTACTATCTGACGAACTTCGAGAACGAGCCGCTCACCGCGGCCCTGTCGATGGCGCAGACGGTTCTGCTGCTGATCGCAATCTATGCATTCCGGCGCTTCGCCGGGCGCGAAGCCCTGACGGCCTAGGGGGAGAATCATGGCTGTTGATACATCCGGCGCCTATCTGCAGGTCGATAATCTCGTCAAGTATTTCGGCGACGACAAGGCTGTGGACGGCATTTCCTTCGGTATACCGAAGGGCGCATTCCTGACGCTGTTGGGCCCCTCGGGCTGCGGCAAGACGACGACGCTGATGAGCATTGCCGGCCTGCATACGATCGATGGTGGGCGAATTCGGGTTGGCGAGACGATATTCACGTCGCCCAAGGAAGGTCTGTTCCTGCCGCCGGAAAAACGCGACATCGGGATGGTCTTCCAGAGCTACGCCATCTGGCCGCACATGACGGTGGCGCAGAATGTCGCCTATCCGCTCGAGATTCGTAATTGGGACCAATCGGACATCGACGACCGTGTGGCCGAGGTGCTCGAGCTGGTCGGATTGACCGACTGGGCGGACAGCCTCGCGACCAACCTGTCGGGCGGCCAGCAGCAGCGTGCCTCCCTGGCACGTGCCATTGTGTCCAAACCGAGCCTGCTGCTGTTCGACGAACCCCTCTCGAACCTCGATCTCAAGTTGCGCGAACAGATGCGCGTCGAGCTCAAGCGCATCCAGAACGAGGTCGGCATCACATCGATTTATGTGACCCATGACCAGTCCGAAGCGCTGGTGATGAGCGACGAGATCATCGTCATGAGCAAGGGCAAGATCGAGCAACGTGGCGGGCCCGTTGAAATCTATTCGAAGCCCGTCAACGAGTATGTCAGCAACTTCATCGGCATCGCCAATCTCATGAAGGGGAAGGTCGTTGAAGTCAGCGAGCCGGGCATCGGCAAGTTCGAAGTCACCCAGGACGGGCAGACGGTACAGCTGCCGTGCCGCCTTACGGCCGGCATTGCCGCCGGCGAGGACGCGGTTCTTTCAGTCCGTCCCGAGAACGTCCATGCCGTCCCCGAGGGCGGTGGTGGTGTGCTGACGGGCGAGTGTATCCACGCTATTTTCCTGGGCAGTTATGTCGACTGCCGGGTGAAGTGGGGCGACTTCGAGTGGAAGGTGATCTCTCACCCCCGCAATCATCCGCGTACCGGCGAGAAAGTGCATCTGCGCTTCGATGCCGAACACACTTTGGCGGTGCAGCCATGACCTCGAATAGCGACATCAAAGTCTCGATCGAGCATCTCTACAAGAGTTACGGTGCGGAGACCGCCGTGAAGGACTTCAACCTGGATATCGCCCAGGGCGAATTCGTTACTCTCCTGGGGCCGTCGGGTTGCGGGAAGACCACGACTCTGCGCTGTGTCGCGGGTCTCGAGCGGCCGGAAGCCGGTGAAATCCGGATTGGCGGCGAAACCGTTGTCGCGCCGGAGAAGGACATCTACCTGTTCCCGGAACACCGCAACATCGGGATGGTCTTCCAGAGTTACGCCGTGTGGCCGCATATGACGGTGTTTGACAACGTCGCCTACGGGCTGCGGGTGCGCCGTGCGTCCGGTGCCGAAATCAAGACGAAGACCATGAAGGCCCTGGAGCTTGTCGGCCTCGATCACGTCGCCGACCGGTTCGCCACGAAGCTTTCGGGTGGCCAGCGCCAGCGCGTCGCGCTCGCCCGCGCGATTGTCTACGAACCGGATGTCATCCTGTTCGATGAGCCGCTCTCGAACCTCGATGCGAAGCTGCGTGAGCAGATGCGCGACGAGATTGTGCGCCTGCAGAAGGAAGTCGGGATCACCTCGATCTTCGTCACCCATGACCAGTCCGAAGCGCTGGTCATGAGCGACCGGGTGGTGGTCATGGACAAGGCCGTGATCCAGCAGATCGGCGACCCGGAGGACATCTATGCGAACCCGGTCAATTCATTTGTCGCAAACTTCATCGGCGTGACCAGCCTGCTCGAGGGCAAGCTGACCGCGCGCAGCGGCGAGACCTGCGAGGTCGAGGTGCCGTCGACCAATGGCGGTGCGCCGCTGCGGCTGCGCGGGACGGGTGCCCCCGCCGCGCAAACGGGTGATCGGATCTTCTTCAACCTGCGGCCCGAAGATGTGCAGCTCCATCTCGATGCGCCCGATGTATCGGATGGCCAAAATGTCATCGAGGGTAAGGTCATCGATACCATCTATCTCGGGAGTTTCCTCGAGGGCCGGGTGAGCGCGAGCGGACATGAGATCGGCATTCAGATCGACCATTACGAGAATCTGCGCCCCGACCAGACGGTCTGGCTGACCTTCCGGCCTGAACATGGTCTCTGCCTGACCGACTAGGAAATTACTGTCATGAGTATGCGCATTCTTGTGTTCGGCGCCGGCGGCGTCGGCGCCTATTTCGGCGGTCGCCTGGCCGAAGCCGGTTGCGATGTGACCTTCCTGGTGCGGCCGCACCGGCAGGCCCAGCTCGCCGAACGCGGCCTGATCGTGCACAGCGATTTCTTCGACGATTTCACGGTCCCGGTAAACGCCGCGACCGCCGATCAATTATCGGGTGAGTTCGACCTGATTATCGTGGCCTGCAAGGCCTACGATCTCGGCGCGGCGATGGATGTGATCGCACCGGCCGTTGGGGCGCAGACCACGATCCTGCCGCTGCTGAACGGCATGAAACAGATCGATCTGATGCAGGCGCGGTTCGGCGACGACAAGGTGCTCGGCGGCACCTGCTATATCGGCGCCAAGCGCGATCCGGAGACCGGCGACATCACCCATTTCGGAGACTTCCACCGTATCGCCTATGGCGAGATGGCGGGCGGCATGTCGGCGCGGGTCGAGGCCTTCGCAGCGCTCAATGACAAGGTCAAGTTCGACATCGATCCGAGCCCGAATGTCTCCCAGGTGATGTGGGACAAATTCGCCATGCTGTGCGCCATGTCGTCGGTCAACACACTGACCCGCGGTTTGGTGGGCGAGATTCTCGATACCCCGTCCGGTCCCGAGTTCCTGACGGCGGCGCTCGCCGAATGCCGGGACACGGCCGATGCGCTGGGTCATACGGTCTCCGAGAAGGTCATCGCGACCTATGAGAAGATGTTCTCGACCCAGGGCTCGAAGTTTGCCTCGTCGATGCTGCGCGACGTGCTGGCCGGAAACCGCACCGAGGGCGATCACATCATCGGCGATATGGTTGACCGCGCTCAGGCCGCCGGGCTGCACACGCCGATCCTGTTGGCGGCGCGCGCCGGTCTGGCCGTGCATGAGAAGAAGGTCGCCGAGGCCGCCGCATCCTAGACAGTACTGCTCAAATCAGGAGACACCCGATGGACGTCAACAATCTTTCGGTCACGGAAATGGAAGCCTTTGTCGCACGGTTTTCCAAGCTGACAGGGTCGGACGAGGCGTTTGTCGACAGCCGTCTCCCGGGGCACAAGCGCTTCAAGATCAACATCGTCGGCATGGGCGTGGTCGAGGCCACGGACAAGCCGGAGCTCCGCCCGAACATCCCGTTGCCGGCCAAAGGTTTCAACCTCGGCATGATCCAGGCCGAGAAGGGCAACGGCGCCGCCCTGCATTCCCATGAGACCGAAGAAGTCTTCATGCCGCTGATCGGGCCGTGGGAGGTCTATTGGGCGACCGACGACGGCGAAAACGCGGTTACACTTGAGCCGTTCGATTCGATCAGTGTGCCCATGGGCGTTTATCGCGGCTTCCGTCATGTCGGCGAGGGCACCGGAACATTGCTAACAATCATCGGCGGTCCTGAGGCCGGGCGTGTCGAATGGCATCCGACGATCACCGATGCGGCGTCCGAGACCGGCCTCGCACGCGACGCGGCCGGCGACCTGAAGGTGTCGGCATGAGCAAGGCACTTGTAACCGGTGCGTCAACCGGCCTGGGCCGGGAAACGGCACTCACCCTGGCCCGCGCCGGCTACGACGTGGCGCTCGCGGACCGCGAAATCGGGCTGCTGGACGAGGTGATGACCCACCCGGATCTGTCCGGTGTGACGGCCATGCCTGTCGAAATCGAGCTCGAGTCCGAAGCGAGTATCCGTGACGGGGTCGCGGCGGCCATTGATGGTCTGGGCGGGCTCGACACCCTCGTAAACAATGCCGGTCGCACGCTCCTGCAGCAGGCGGTCGACGTCACCTGGGAGGAGTGGGATTCGGTCATCGGCATCAATCTCAAGGGCGCCTATTTCGCGGCCGCGCGCCTCGCCGAACATTGCATGGATGCGGGAAAGCCCGGCTCGGTCGTCAATATCGCATCGACCCACGGGATGACCGGATTTGCGGGTCGCTCGGTCTACGGCATTTCCAAGGGCGGGCTGATTCAGATGACCCGCATGCTGGCCATCGAGTGGGCCAAGGCGGGCATTCGCGTGAATGCTGTCGCACCGGGGACCGTGATGACGGAATCTCGTCAGGTCCTCCTGCAAGACCCCGACCATCGCGCACGCATGCAGGCGCGCATTCCCACGGGTGATTTCCCCGCCGCGCAGGAGATTGCCGACGCCGTGCTCTACCTGGCGAGCGCCGGACCCTCGCTGACGGGGCAGGTGATTGCCGTCGACGGAGGCCTGACCGCCGAATAGGGGCTATTCGGCGCTATTCTCGCCAAGGACGGCGACGGCGCGGATGGGGCTTCCCGTCCCGCCGCGAATCTTCAGCGGAAACCCGATAAAGCGGAACCGCCCCTTGCCGACGACCTTATCGAGGTTGGTGAGCCCTTCCATATGGGTGAAGCCCATGTCGCGGCATACCAGATGCACCTCGAAATTATCCTTGCCGGGGCGGCCCGGGCTCACGGCCTCGACGCCGAACATGACGATCCCCTTGGCACCCAGCCATTCGGCGGATTCCTTGGTCAGGCCCGGGAAATCCGTGAGGAATTCCGGCGTGCCAAAGGTCCGGTCGTAATGGGCCATATAAAGAAACACCGTATCGCGCGGCCGAATCTCGATGCCCGCGGCCTTCTCGGCGGCCTCGAGGTCTTCGACCGTGATCCGGCTCTTTAGTTCCTTGTGGGACAGGTCGAGGCAGACGGCATCGGTGTAGAAATCCTCCAGAGGCATCTGATCGACGGACAACGCGTTCGGGTCGGCGTCGAAATGCACCGGCGCGTCCACATGGCTGCCGGTGTGTTCACCGAAGGACATGAACTTGGACGCGATCGAGAATCTGACCCCCTCGGCCTCGCGGTAGGTGTCATGGGTGTTCCAGTCGGTGATCACCGCCGGCGGATGGTTCGCCAGCGTTGGGCACTTGTGGAAAATCTCGCCACTCAGATCGATCAGCTGCATGTTGAAACCTTTCTCAATCGCCCGATATCCAGGCTTTGGCGCGTAAGCTGGTGGAGATCGGACCGTAATGCAAGAGAGCGTTCGCTGCGGTCCGAATTTTCTAACTGTGGTGTGAAAAATCGAATATTTGCAGCTGCGAAAAATGCCACGTAAAATTGTTTATAGACAAACGAATATAACCTAGGATTGTTCTATGGAGATGTCGAGACGACAGTTTATTCGAAGTGTGGGGGCGGCGTCTCTCGCGGCGATGGGTGGTATGGGCATGGTCTCGAATGAAGCTGCTGCTGCCGGAAGTTGTGGTCCCTGGGTACCCTACGGCGCTGGTTTGGCCCGCGAATGTGCGGTCGGCGTCAATGTGGGACAGGTGGTAGGCCAAAAACTGTGACCAATGGTGCTGGGCTGCTTGCATCGAGGCGGCCTTTGGCATCGCGGGGTTCGATGTGCCGCAGGAGGCGATCGTCGAGAAGCTCTATGGCAATCAATTCATCTGCGAACCAGCGGCAGGCCCGGGAATTGTGTCGGCGATCGAGGGACAATGGCAGGACCGTAATGGGAACGAATTCTACGCATCCGCCCAGGTTTTGGCGGATTTGCAGTTCGGGATTGTGAATCCGGCAGCGCTTGAGCAGGCGTCATGGTTTCTGGCAAATGATACGCCGCTCATCAATGGTGCGCTGGGGCACGCAACTCTGATGACGGCGATGGAATGGGTCGAGGACAATTTCGGCAATTATCAATTGCAGAACATTATTGTCCGCGACCCGTGGCCCGGTCGTCCGAATCGTCGGCGCCTGACCGATCAGGAATTCGCCGGCTCGACATTTCTTGCTGCTGTTACCGTGGACTGAATAGCCGTCGCGGAAGGGTCAGGATTCTCAATTTTCGTTTTCGTAGGATTCAACGCCGCCGAGATCGGATAGATCCTCCTCGCGGCCGCGCAGTTCGATGGTGTTGCGGTCGGGGTCACGCAGGAAGACGGACACATGCCCGCCGCGCCCGAATTTCACGGGCCCTTGTGTGATCTCGATGTTGTTTTCGTTCAGCAGTCGGATGCTGCCGGCGATGGAATCGACGCGAAACGCCACATGGGTAAAGCCGGGATATTTCGTGTCCCCATCCATCAGAATATTGTCGCCACCATTGTCGTCGTTGGCGTTGAAGACCAGGTTCAGTTCGACCCCGGCGTCGTTCATGACCACGGCAACAGGATCGTTTCCCGCTTTCCCGATCTGCTTGAATCCGAACAGCGTGTAGAAGGCCAGGGCGCGGTCGAGGTCCGCGACGCGGATGCCGATATGGTCGATGGTTTCAATTTTCATGGCATCGCCACTTTGCTGAATATGGGATTCTGTCACGTCCAGGTGCGAGTGTAGCCGTCTGAGACTGTCAGGCAAGGCGTTCGCGGGCGCGCGCTTTGGGTCCCGTCACAAACCGCCATAAATCTATGTGAACATCGCCAGCATGACCGGAACGGTGAAAACGGCCAGCAATGTCTGGGTCGTCAGGATGCCCGCCATCAGCTCATGATCGCCCCCCATCTGCCTGGCCAGCACATAGGACGTGATGGCGGTGGGTTGGCTGTGGAACAGCACCAGCATGGCGACCACCGAGGCTTCGAGGCCGAGCAGCGTCCCGAGCCCCACGGCCACGGCCGGGAGGATCAAAAGCTTGCCGAGGCTGGCGATGAATATCCCCGGCAAATGCACCCCAACCGTTGCAAGCCGAAGGCCCGCACCCGCCGTCAGCAGCGCCAGGGGCAACCCGGCCGCGGCGAGCAGGGCGAAGGTGGAATCCACGACCCGGGGTACTGGTACTGCGGACAGGTTGACGGCGATCCCGACCAGGGTGGCGACGATGAATGGATTGGTCGCGAGGCGTTTGATCAGGGCGCCGAGATCCGCCTTGCCGTCGCGGCCCCAGCGCGCCAGCACCAATACACTGAGGATGTTTGCCGTAACCGTGAAAAATGCGACGGCGATGATGACCAATGCCGCCCCATCCGCCGGCAGAAGCGCCGGTGCGGCGGCAAGGGTGATGAAGAAGTTGGCCCGGATCGAGCCCTGGAAAACGGAGGTGAAGCTCGCGTCCCCCTCGACCAGGATCTTCGATAACAGGGGGCGCAGGGCCAGCAGGGCCAGGGCGACGATGATCACGGCCCCCAGAAGCGCGATGACCATGCGCGAGAAGGGCAGGGATGCGAGATCCGCGTTGTACAAATCATGGACAACCAGCGCTGGAATCAGCACGAAGTAGGCGAGTTTTTCCGCCGGACGCCACATCGCCTCGTCGCGCAGCCACAGGGCCTTCAGTGCCCAGCCGATGGCGATCAGCAGAAAGACGGGCGCGAGCGCGAGAAATGTTTCGAACATTGAATATCTACTTGAAAGATTTGGGGCGACGGCCCGCATATTTCGACAGGCTCAGTATGAGGGCCTCGTCCTGAGCCTGTCGAAGGACGGGGTCTCCGCAAACCTTCGCTCGCGCCGCGGCGTCAGTGACTCAGGATTTGGCTCAGGAACAGCTTGGTCCGCTCCGACTTCGGATTGTTGAAGAATTCATCGGGATTGTTCTGCTCCACGATCTGGCCTTCGTCCATGAAAATGACCCGGTCGGCGACCTGCGATGCAAAGCCCATTTCATGGGTGACAACCAGCATGGTCATGCCCGTGTCCGCCAGGTCGACCATCACGTCGAGCACTTCCTTGATCATCTCAGGGTCGAGTGCCGAGGTCGGTTCATCGAACAGCATGATCTTGGGCTTCATGCACAGGGAGCGTGCAATGGCGACACGTTGCTGCTGGCCGCCCGACAGCTGGCCCGGGAATTTCGACGCCTGCTCGGGGATTTTGACCCGCTCGAGATACTCCATCGCAACCGCCTCGGCCTCGGCCTTGGGGGTTTTGCGAACCCAGATCGGGGCCAGGGTGCAGTTTTCCAGCACGGTGAGGTGGGGGAACAGATTGAACGACTGAAACACCATGCCGACCTCGCGCCGGATCGTGTCGATCTGCTTGAGATCGTTGGTCAGGCGGGTGCCGTTGACGACGATGCGGCCTTCCTGATGTTCCTCGAGCCGGTTGATGCAGCGGATCAGGGTGGATTTGCCGCTGCCCGACGGGCCGCAGATGACGATCCGCTCGCTCTGATCGACCGACAGGTTGATGTCGCGCAGGACATGAAATGCGCCGTACCACTTGTTCAGGCCCTCGATTTCAATGACGGGCGCCTCGTTCACGGCTTGGTCGGTTGCGGACATCGGGCCCTCCGGTCAGCGTTTGTCGGTGTCGAGTTTGCTTTCCAGGCGCATCGAATAGCGCGACATGGCAAAGCAGACCACGAAGAAGAAGAAGGACACAAAGACGTAGGTCTCGGACGAAAGCCCGAGCCAGTCGGCATTCGAGACCATGGCATTGGCGATGCCCAGGATATCAAACAGGCCGATCACGATCACCAGCGTGGTGTCCTTGAACAGGCCGATGAAGGTGTTGACGATACCCGGGATCGAAATCTTCAGGGCCTGAGGCAGGATAATCAGGCGCATGGATTTCCAATAGTTCAGCCCCATGGCCTGGGCGGCTTCATACTGGCCGTTGGGGATCGCCTGCAGGCCGCCGCGGATGACTTCCGCCATATAGGCCGAGGCGAAGGCCGTCACCATTACGATCACGCGGATCACCGAGTCCAGCGCCACGTCGGCGGGAAGGAAGATCGGAAGGATGATGTTCGAGACGAACAGGAGCGTGATCAGGGGGACGCCCCGAACCACCTCGATAAAGATAATCGAGAACCAGCGGATCAGGGGCAGGCGCGACTGGCGGCCGAGCGCCAGCAGGATGCCGATCGGCAATGAGAGGACGATACCCGCAAGGCCGACCACGAGGTTGAGGCTGAAGCCACCGAGCTTGTCGGTCGTCACCTCTTCGAGCCCGAAGCCACCGACGAGCAGGTACACCGCGATGAACGGGTAGATGACGGAGAACCAGCGCAGATGCGCCTTGCCCGGCACATTGTCCATCAACCATGGCGCCAGTGCGGGGAACAGCAGGAGGAAGGCGATGTTGATCCGCCAGGTCTCGTCCGACGGGTAGAAGCCATAGAGAAACTGACCGATGCGCTGATCGATCCAGGCCCAGCAGGCACCGTGGTTGCCGCAGGAAAACCGGTCTTCGCCCGCAAGCTGGCCGCTGAAGAATGCCCAATCGAGGAAGGTGGGGACCGCGAGCCACAGGATGTAGAGTGCGACGAGGGTCAGGATCGTGTTGGACAGGCTCGAAAAAAGGCTCGCACGCAGCCAACCGACAAGCCCGACGCTCGCCAGCGGGGCGGGGCGCTCAGGAAGCATCTCTTCGTGGGTTCTGTGGAAGGGTTCGTGCATCGCCTAGCGCTCCACCAGTGCGATACGCTTGTTGTACCAGTTCATATAGGCGGAGGTCGCCAGGCTCAGGGACAGATAGATCGCCATCCATATCCCGACAATCTCGAGCGAATGGCCTGACTGGTTGAGAATCGATCCGCCGATCGAGACCAGGTCCTGGAAGCCAATGACGATGGCCAGAGACGAGTTCTTGGTCAGATTGAGATACTGGCTGGTGAGCGGCGGAATGATCACCCGCAGGGCCTGGGGCAAGATGATCTTGCGCATCGTCAGGTTGGGGCGCAGGCCCAGCGCGAAGGCCGCTTCGCTCTGGCCGCGGCTGACCGACAGAATGCCCGCGCGCACAATCTCGGAAATGAAGGCGCCGGTGTAGGTCGCGAGCGCCAGCCAGAGCGCGATCAGTTCCGGCGTCAGGTTGATGCCGCCTTGGAAGTTGAAGCGCGTGCGTCGGGGAATCTCCCAGCCGAGCGGCTGTCCCAGCGCGATGTGAACGAGAAGCGGGAGGCTGATAATGAGCCCGAGGCTCACCCAGCCCGCCGGGAATATCTGGCCCGTAAGGTCCTGGCGCTTGCGCGCCCAGCGGCTTACCAGGATGGCGCCGAGGATGCCGAGAAAGAATGCGATGGCAACCCACAGGAAGCCGGGCTCCGTGATCGGTGCCGGCATCCGCAGGCCGCGGTTGTTGAGAAACGCCACATCGCCGATCGAGAGCGAGTCGCGGACCTTGGGCAGGCCTGTCAGCAGCGCCCACCAGAAAATGATCTGCAACAGAACCGGTACATTGCGGGTGAACTCGACATAAGACGTCACCAGACGGCTGATAAGCCAGTTGTCGGACAGGCGCAGGACACCGGCCATGAACCCGATCAGGGTCGCCGCAACGATGCCGAGTACCGACACCATGATCGTGTTGAGAAGGCCGACGAGCAGGGCGCGCGCGAAGGAAGATTGCGATGTGTATTCGATCAGGGGCTGGTTGATGTCGAAGAATGCCGGATCGGCCAGGAACCCGAATCCCGTCGCCAGCCCGGCGCTCTTCAGGTTCGTGATCGTGTTGAATGTGATGAACGCAATAAATGCCGCAATCGCCAGCACGACGGCGATCTGGATAACGATCCCGCGGCTGCGTTCGTCGGTCAGGATCCGGCGAAATTCGAACCGTCCGTCATTGTCGGTCGGTGTGGTCTGCGTCACGAAAGTCTGCCCGTTGCTGTCAGGTCAAAACGAAGAAGGCCCGCGGTTTCCCGCGAGCCTTCATACGTTGCCTATCGCATCGGCGGGGCGTAGAGGATGCCGCCGTCTTTCCACAGGGCATTGAGCCCGCGCTCAAGAGCCAGTGGTGTGCTCTTTCCGAGGTAGCGCTCGAAAATCTCACTGTAATTGCCTTCGGCCTTGATCGCGTTGACCGCCCAGGCCTTATCCAGCCCAAGCATTTCGGCCAGCGAACCTTCGGCGCCGAGCATACGGTTGATTTCCGGATTGTCGGTGCCCTTGGCGAGTTCATCGACATTGGCCTGGGTAATGCCCATCTCCTCGGCGTTGATCAGCGCATTGAGGGTCCAGCGCGCGATGTCCGCCCACTGATCATCACCCTGGCGCACCAGCGGTCCCAGAGGTTCCTTGGAGATGATCTCCGGGAAAATCATATGCGCCTGGGCGTCCGGGAAGGTCGAACGTGTGGCCGCGAGGCCCGATGCGTCCGTGGTGTAGGCGTCGCAACGTTCGGCTTCATACGCCTTGCGGGCCTCTTCGTTGGTTTCGATCGGTACGGGTTCGTAGCTGATCGAGTTGGACCGGAAATAATCCGCCAGATTGAGCTGGGTGGTCGTGCCCGTCTGGATGCAGATGGAGGCGCCATCGAGCTCCTTCAGGCTTTTCGCGCCCAATGCAGTCCGGCCGATGAAGCCCTGGCCGTCGTAATAGTTCACACCGACGAAGGTAAAGCCCAGATCGACATCGCGCGAGAAGGTCCATGTCGTGTTGCGCGACAGCACATCGATCTCGCCCGAGGTCAGCGCCGGGAAACGGTTCTTGCCGGTCAGGTTGACCCATTTCACCTTGTTCGGATCGCCGAGCACGGCGCCGGCGAGCGCGCGGCAATAGGCGACGTCGAAGCCGGTCCAGTTGCCCTTGTCATCGGTATACGCAAAGCCGGGAAGGCCCGTGTTGATGCCGCATTTCTATTCGCCGGCGGCGCGGACATCGTCCAGCGTGGCCGCGTGTGCGGTGTTTACATTGCTGCCAATCGCCATGAGGCCGGCAACGGCAACGATGCCTGTCAGTAGTTTCGCTTTCATTTTGATACTCCCTGGTTTGGTATCCGCTGTTGGATTTCCCCCACGTAGGCGGTTCTTTCTTATTTTGTTAGTATGATCTTGCCTGTATCGGGAGGTCGACCACAACAGGGTTATCAAAAAAATTGATCGGTGCGGTTCCACGGAGGCAGACTCCCGAAATGCCTATATTTCAAGCATTTGCGCATCATTTTCGTGGTTGGCGCACCGTCTCCCTGTTGTGCTGTCTGGTTCTGGCTGCCTGCGGGTCGGCGCACCAAAAACCCGCCCCCCGCAACCCGAGCGCCGACACCCCGGTCACGATTGTTGCGTTCGGCGACATGCCCTACCGCACAGCGGATATCGCCGCCTATGAAGAGCTGCTGCGCAAGATCAGCGCCGAAGCACCGGACGTCACGATCAATGTGGGCGATATCAAGGGGGGTGGGCCGTGCGACGAGGCGGTTTTCCTGCGTCAGCGCGACTATATGAACAGCGTGGACGGGCCGCTGGTCTACACCCCGGGCGACAATGAATGGACCGACTGCCACCGGCCGGGCTGGGGCGACTACGACCCGCGCGAACGCCTGTCGGTGCTGCGCGATCTGTTCTTCGCGGAACCGATCAGTCTGGGTCGCGACCAGGTCAAACTCGAGCGCCAGTCCGACCTGACCCCGGCGCACGCCGCGCTGGTGGAAAATGCGCGCTGGCGGATCAACGGGGTGTTGTTCGCGACGGCCCATATCGTGGGTTCGAACAACGGGCGCCGGGCCGGCGACATCGCGGCGATGGCGGAGTATGAAAGCCGGAATGCCGCGAATATTGCCTGGATTACCGCGCTGTTCGAGGTCGCCCGGGCGGAGCGGTCAACCGCGGTGGTGCTGGCGTTCCAGGCCGACCCTTACCTGCTCTACGGGCTGGGTGGCGGCTTCCACGCGACCCTCGCCGCGATCACCGAGGGCGCGATGGCATTCGGCGGCCCGGTGCTCGTGATCCATGGCGATGGTCATGTCTTCACCGTCGATACCCCGTTTCAGGATTTCGCCGGCAATTCGTTGCACAAGCTGTGGCGGGTCGAAGTGCCGGGCGCGCTCGACATCCGCGCGGTCCGAATCCGGATCGACCCGGATGCGCCGAGACTCTTCGACGTCACGGCCTTCTAGGGCGGGCTTCTGGATAGGCTGGGGTCTAGTTGACCTGCGGCTTTTTGAGGAAGTCGGCCCGTGCGGCGCTTTCGACCCGCACCGACAACACCTGGCTGTCGCGATGCAGGGTCAGCGGCACCATCACCCCGGCATCGCCAAGGGACCAGATCTTGCGGAACAGGGTCGAGAGGCCTGAAATCTCCTCGCCATCGACGCCCAACACCATGTCACCCGGCTCGACCCCGGCGCGCATGGCGGGGCCGCCTTCGGCAATGCCTGCGACGACGAGGTGGTTCTCGGCCTCTGCCGTCGTCATGCCCAGCCAGGGCCGCGCGGCGCGGCGGCGACCGCCGGAATCCTTGATTTCCTGGAGAATGGGCTTCAGCAGATCGATCGGTACGATCATGTTGCCGTCGATCTCGTCATCGTCGCCGGCGGCCTGCTGGATATACAGCGACCCGATCCCGACGAGATGGCCCGACCAGTCGATCACGGCCGCGCCGCTCCAGCGCGGATGCGCGGGCACCGTGAAGATGGCGCTGTCGAGGACATACTCCCAGGAACCGGCGAACTCGCGGACCGAAATCACCTGGGTGTTGATGGCCGCCTCGCGTCCGCCCTGTCCGGCCACGATCAGCGAATCGCCGGTCGAGATCTCGGCGGAATTCCCGAGCGGCATCGCCGGCAGGTTCAGCACCCCCAGCGCCTGCACCAGCCCGAACCCGGTTTCCTGGTCATAGCCGACGACATGGGCGGCATGGGCGCCGCCATGATTGTCGATCAGCCAGACATTCTCGGCCTCGGTCACGAGATAGCCGATGGTCAGGACCATACCGTCGTCGCTGATGACCACGCCCTGTCCTTCCCGTTCGGTGCCGAGGATCGGGGCCGTGAAGGCGTCATCCGGCACGCGCGACTGAAGGGCGACGACCGAGGAGAGCGTGCGCTCAAGATCGAATGACACTTCGTCGGGGCTCGGATGTCGTCCGAGGTTCAGGTTCCAAGGGTGTGAGTCACTCACGCCTGGCGCTCCGATACTTTGGGTTGTGGCCCGTGAGGGCCGTTAGGGCGTGTTGTTCGGTGCCGAGCTTCGACGCGCATACTCCGCCTGATGGAGGTAGTTCCCCTCAGCGTAGTCCGTCAAGTATTGAAGGAATGTCACCGATTCGAAACGTTGCGGGTTCTCCGGGCTGACGCAGGTCGCGAACGGTGTGTTCACCGTTTCGTCGCTCGGATTGTAGAAGAATGTGATCGTCAGCCGGTCCCGGTCCGGGATCGTGACCCGGTGCGGGGTGGCGATGAAGCGCCCGTTCGACCAGCGGTTGAGGAATTCGCCGGTGTTGATGAGCATGGCGTCCTGAACATGGGGCACGTCGATCCAGGCGCCCGCCTGGGTCTTCACCTGCAGGCCCGGGACTTTCGACAGCGGCAGGAATGTCATGAAGCTGTGATCGGCATGGGCGCCGAGCCCATGCTGGCCGGGTTCGGCCTTGCCCGGCGCGTAATGGGCGTTGCGGTTGATGAAGTGGGGGTCGCGGAAATATTTGTACAGCGCGTCCGCCGGCAGGCTCAGGGCGCGGGCATAGACCGGCAGCATGCGCCAGCCGAGCCGCTCCATGCTGTCGTGATATTCGAGCAATGTGGCGCGCAACCCCGGCACACGGTCCTCGTCCGGCCACTGATTGCACGCGTTGAAGCGGATGCCGTCGACCACCTTCGGATCGTCCGCCACGCGGTCGCGCATCACCTGGAAGGCCTCGTTGGTGTCGGGCTTGGTGTTGTTCTCGATGCCCGAGGTTTTCAGGATGCTCGCCTTCGGAGGGATGTAGCCGATCTGGTGCTCATTCACCTTGAGCGCCAGCTTCTCGTTTTCCGGCAAGGCGAAAAACCGCCCGACCGCGTCGAACGTACGCGCGATCAGATCCGCGGAGACGCCGTGATGGGCCAGAAAATAAAACCCGATATCTTCCTGGGCATGGCGCACGGCATCGGCCAGCGGCTCGAGGGCGTCGTCATCACCGTCGAAATAGGCACCCGCATCGAGCACCGGAATCTCGCTTGTGATGGCCGTGTCGGCCTGGAATTCGCTTTGAGCGCTCATGGCAATATCTCCTCGATTGCGACGGCGTCGCGTGAGATAGGCAAGTGGCTCGTCCCGCGCCGCGTTTCCCATTATCGCATAGATGGACCGAGGGACGTGAATGGCATGAAGTTCCTTGGTCACACGTCTTGCCACCCAATCTATACTGACAGTTCCATTCAACGACCCGAACGGTTCCTCTGATGAGCGCCCAGCCCGACCATATTCACGCCCTCGACCTGCGGATTCCCGGTGCCGAGGAGCTGGACGAGGATCTGCGGAAATACTTCGCCGTCTGTCAGGACAAGCTCGGCATGATCCCGAACGTGTTGCAGAGCTATGCGGTGGTGCCGGAACGCTTGCGCGCCTTCATCGCCATGTACAACGAGCTGATGCTGTCCGAGATGGGCCTGAGTCGCCTCGAGCGCGAGATGATCGCGACCGTCGTCTCGTCGGAGAACAAGTGCTTCTATTGCGTGGTGGCCCATGGTGCCGGCGTGCGCGAGCTGTCCGGTGATCCCGCGCTGGGAGAACTGATGGCGATCAACTATCGTGCGGCGGAGATCTCGGCGCGCCAGCGTGCGATGCTGGATTTCGCCGTGAAAATGACCCGCGCCCCCGCCGAGGTCGAGGAATCCGACCGCCAGGCTTTGCGGGACGCCGGTTTCGACGAGCGCGACATCCTCGACATCGCCAACGTTGCGGCCTTCTTCAACATGACCAACCGGGTCTCGACGGCGCTGGATCGGATGCCTAACCCGGAATATCACGCCAAGGCGCGATGAATCGCCCAAACGGGCGTTGACATGGGGGGGTGTCGCGGTTAGTTTCCGCGCGTTTCCGCCATTTGGGGCGGGGATTTCATATTTGGGAGCGGTCCTATGAAGGTCGCAAGTTCGCTGAAGACACTCAAGAAGCGCGGTCGCGGCTGCCAGGTCGTACGCCGGCGTGGACGCATCTACGTGATCAACAAGCTGAACCCCCGCTTCAAGGCGCGCCAGGGCTGAGCCCTTCGTCGCGTGTCATAGACGAAGTGATGAAAAAGCCGCGCGTGATGCGCGGTTTTTTGTTGCCCGCCGCCCGCTATACTCCGTGCACCGTTTTGGAGATGTCCCCATGTTGATATGCCCATGTTGATGCCTGAGCCCGATGCCCAGACCCTCGCGCGCCGCGACGAGATCGTCGCGGCCATGCGCGCCTTCGTGCCGGGTGAGGGGGTGATCGCCGACGAAAAGGGCATGTCAGTCTATGAATCCGACGGGCTCACCGCCTATCGGCAGATGCCGATGATTGTCGTTCTGCCCGAGACTGTCGCGCAGGTCTCGGCGATCATGCGCTATTGCAACGCGAATGCGGTGAAGATCGTCCCGCGCGGTGCCGGCACGTCCCTGTCGGGCGGCGCGCTGCCGGCGGCCGATGCGATCACGCTCGGGCTCGGCAAGTTCAACCGGGTGCTTGAGATCGACTATGCCAATCGCTGCGCCGTCGTCCAGCCGGGGGTTACCAACCTGGGGATCACCCATGCGGTCGAGGCGGACGGCTTTTATTACGCTCCCGACCCGTCGAGCCAGATCGCCTGCACTATCGGCGGCAACGTGGCGGAGAATTCCGGCGGCGTGCATTGTCTGAAATACGGCCTGACCACCAACAATATCCTGGGCATCGAGATGGTACTGCCGGACGGCGAGATTATGCGTCTCGGCGGCAAGCATATGGATTCCGAAGGCTATGATCTGCTCGGCCTGATGACCGGCTCGGAGGGCCTGCTGGGCGTGATCACGGAAGTGACGGTACGCATTCTGCCCAAGCCGACCACGGCGCGCGCACTGATGATCGGCTTCGGGTCCAGCACCGCGGGCGGCCAGTGCGTCGCCGACATCATCGGCGCGGGCATCATTCCCGGCGGCATGGAGATGATGGACCGGCCCGCCATTAAGGCGGCCGAAGCCTTCGTTCAGGTCGGCTACCCGCTGGATGTGGAGGCGCTGCTGCTGGTCGAACTCGACGGCCCGCCGGTCGAGGTGGACTACCTGATCGGCCGGGTGCGCGAGATCGCCGAAGGGCTGGGCGCGGTCTCGATCCGGGTTTCCGAGAGCGAGGACGAGCGCAACCAGTTCTGGGCCGGCCGCAAGGCGGCCTTCCCGGCGATCGGCCGCCTGACCCCCGATTATTACTGCATGGACGGCACCATTCCGCGCCATCGCCTGCCCGAAGTACTCGAGCGCATGTCGGGGCTGTCGGAGAAATACGGGCTCGGCGTCGCCAACGTGTTCCACGCCGGTGACGGCAACCTGCACCCGCTGATCATGTATGACGCCAACAAGCCCGGCGAGCTGGACCGGGCGGAGAATTTCGGCTCCGATATCCTGCGCCTGTGCGTCGAGGTGGGCGGCGTCCTGACCGGCGAGCATGGCGTGGGGGTCGAGAAGCGCGACCTGATGTCCGAGGTCTTCACCGACGATGATCTGAACCAGCAGATGCGGGTCAAATGCGCCTTCGACCCAAACCAGCTGCTCAATCCGGGCAAGGTCTTCCCGACCCTGCACCGCTGCGCCGAACTCGGCCGCATGCATATTCATCGCGGCAAGATGCCGTTCCCCGATCTGCCGCGCTTCTGAGTGGCGTCGTGCAAATGGCTGGGCCCAACCGGTTATACGCGTCGTTCCCGCGAAGGCGGGAACCCATAAACACGGTAGGTAGCCCGGGTTTGCATCGGGTTTTATGGATGCCCGCCTTCGCGGGAACGACGATCAAAAGTGGCTTGGAAATATGACGGAAACCTTCAAACCCGAAACCTCCGCGCAGGTCGTCGAAGCGATTGCCTGGGCGAGCAGCGAGGAAACCCCGCTCGAGATTCTCGGCACCGGCACCAAGCGCGGCTTCGGACGGCCCATGGGCGACGGCAACCGCATCATCGCCCACGCGGTCGACCTGTCCGGCCTGACCGGCATCACCCTGTATGAGCCCGAAGAGCTGGTCCTCTCCGCCTGGGCGGGCACGCCGCTCGCCGAGATCGAGGCCGCCGTCGCGGCGAAGGGACAGATGCTGGCCTTCGAGCCGCCGCGTTTCGCGCGGCTGTACGGTGGCGACGGCGGCACCCTGGGTGGCATGATCGCCTGCAACCTTGCCGGTCCGCGCCGTATCAAGGCGGGCGCGGCGCGCGATCACATCCTGGGAATCGAGGCGGTGACGGGCCGTGGTGACCTCGTGAAGAGCGGCGGCCGGGTGGTCAAGAATGTGACCGGCTATGATCTGTCGAAGCTGTTGACCGGGTCGTTCGGCACGCTGGCGGCGCTCACCCAGATCACCATCAAGGTTCTGCCCGCCGCGGAGACCGAGGAAACAATATTGCTGTCCGGGGCGACAGCTGCGGATGCCGTTGAAATCATGTCCGCGGCGCTGAATTCCAGCAACGAAGTTTCCGGTGCGGCGCACTTGCCGGCGGGTTTGGCATCCGTCTCGGGCCCGGTCACTGCATTCCGGGTCGAGGGGTTCGTTCCCTCCGTCGCGGCGCGCAGTGAGGCGCTGCGTGCGTTGGTGGGTGCGCGCGGCAACGTCACGACCCTCGATCGGGAGGCCTCGCAGGCCTTTTGGGCGTCGGTACGCGATGTCGAAGGTGTGGGCGATGGCGATGCGCCGCTCTGGCGTCTTTCTGTCACGCCGGACAAGTCAGCCGATATCATGGAGGCCATCTCGGCCCGTGTACCGGGGACCGCACTCTTTGATTGGGGCGGCGGACTGATCTGGTTCCGCGTCGGCAGCGATGGGGGCGATACAGGTGGCGCGGTCATACGCGAAGTGCTCGCGGCAAACGGCGGCGGCCATGCCACCCTGGTGCGCGCACCGGAAGATGTGCGCCGCAAGGTCGATGTATTCCAGCCCCAGCCGGGACCGCTCGCGGCCCTGTCGGCCCGGGTGAAGGAGAGCTTCGACCCGCGCCATGTCCTCAACCCCGGCCGCATGTATAGCGGGGTCTAGCTGATGATATCGTACGTGACCGGGCTCGCAAGAAACCACCTCATCCTGAGCTTGACGAAGGATGCGGTTGTGGAACCCTCATACTTCGACAAGCTCAGCATGAGGGATGTCTGACCGATGCAAACCCACTTCTCACTCGCCCAGCTCGCCAACCCCGACATTGCGGTCGCCAACGACATTCTGCGCGCCTGCGTCCATTGCGGCTTCTGCACGGCGACCTGCCCGACCTATGTGCTGCTCGGCGACGAGCTCGACAGCCCGCGCGGGCGCATCTACCTGATGAAGCAGATGCTGGAGGCCGACGCGCCAGCTGATGAAGAGACCGTCCGCCATTTGGACCGCTGCCTGTCCTGCCTGTCCTGCATGACCACCTGCCCGTCGGGGGTGCACTATCAGCATCTGGTCGACCACGGCCGCAGGCATATCGAAGAGACGTATACCCGGCCGCTGTTCGATCGGGTGATCCGCGGGGCGCTGGCCTGGTCGATCCCCCATCCGCAGCGGTTCCGCGCGTTGCTCTTTGCGGCGTCGCTGGCCCGCCCGTTGCGCGGCCTGTTTCGAGGCCGCACCCGCGCGATGCTGGAGTTGGCGCCGACCGATCTCGGGCCGCCGTCGCCGGTGGATGTGCCCCAGGTCATTCCCGCCGAAGGCGTGCGCCGTGGGCGTGTGGCGCTGTTGAACGGCTGTGCGCAAACCGTGATCGCCCCGCAGATCAACGAGGCGACTGTGCGTCTGCTGACCCGGCTCGGTATCGAGGTCGTGGTGGCCGACGGTGCGGGCTGTTGTGGCTCGCTCGTCCACCATCTGGGCAAGGTCGATGCGTCCCACGCCCAGGCCGCCGCCAACATCGACGCCTGGATCGCCGAAGCGGACGGCGCCGGTCTCGATGCGATCATCATCAACACCAGCGGCTGCGGTACCCAGGTCAAGGATTACGGCTTCATGTTCCGCGAGGACGCGGCCTATGGCGACAAGGCGGTCCGGGTGTCCGAACTGACCCAGGATGTGAGCGAGTATCTCGCCGCCCTGGAACCCGAGCTGACGCCGGTTTCGGGCATCCCCGAACTGCGCGTGACCTATCATTCGGCCTGTTCCATGCAGCATGGCCAGCAGATCCGAACGCCGCCCAAGGCGCTTCTCACGGCGGCCGGTTTCACGGTGAGCGAGCCGGGTGAGGGGCATCTGTGCTGCGGCTCGGCCGGGACCTACAACATCCTGCAGCCGGAGATCGCCGGTCGCCTGCGCGACCGCAAGGCGGCGAATATCGCCCGCACCACGCCCGAGGTGGTTGCGACCGGGAATATCGGCTGCATCACGCAGCTTGCCGGCGCGCTGGACGTGCCGGTGGTGCACACGGTCGAGTTGCTCGATTGGGCGACCGGCGGCCCGAAGCCGAAAAAGCTTGGATAGGGCTCAGCTGCCGGTCGGTTTGTGGCGTTCCCAGATGATCGTCGCCGTCGATGCCCCGTCGCCACCCTCGCCCTTCAGCACCATGCGGTCGCCTTGATGGTCGATCACCCGCTTGCGGTCGTTGCCGACGAAATTCTCGTTCAGGGCGTGCTCGATATGGTGGGTGACCGTGTTGCCGTCGAGCGACCAGCGACCGGCGTAACTCAGATAGGTATCGAACATCCGGGCCTTGTCGGCGTCGGAGGCATCGCGCGCCGGAAAAGGACGGTTGCCCGAGCGGGTGATCGCACTCATATGGCCGTCGGCGGTGTACATGATGATGCCCTTGGGGTCGGCCCCCTGGTGCTTGGTGGTGGTGCCGTCGGCATTCTCCCGGAACGTGTCGACGAGGTTCCAGGCACCGATGATGTCTTCGGGTTTGAGGGGCATGAGACTTTTATCCTGAGCAGAAAAGGTGAGGCAGTCATCATAGCGCGAACCGCCGACGCACGAAGCTTTGACTGGCCGGCCACACGGCCGTCGGGGACATTGCGCACCATGGTACGCATGCGCCTGGCCGTAATCATTCTCTTCCTGTTTTCCTTGGGTGCCGTTCCGACATCGGCTGACGACTGGCCCGCCTTCCGGCGCGACGCGGCCCACAGCGCGTGGGATGGCGCGGGTGAAGTTGCGGTTGCGCCGAAACTTCTCTGGGAATTCGACACGGGTGCCGTCGTCGAGTCTTCGCCGGCCGTCGTGGACGGTGTTGTTTATGCGGGCAGCTTTGCGCAGGCGTTGTTCGCGGTTGACGGGGATTCGGGTGAGGAAATCTGGCAATTCCCGGTCGGCGGTCTGTTGCGTGCGTCACCGGCGGTGGTCGCCGGGACGGTGTATTTCGGCGCCGACGACAATAAATTCTATGCCGTGGATGCGGCGACGGGCGCGGCGAATTGGACATTCGATCTTGGCCCGGGCGGCCAGCAATCCTCGCCCGCTGTCGTCGATGACGTCGTGTATTTCGGCGCCTTCGACAAATATGTCTACGCGCTGAACGCCGGCACGGGCACGGTCCGCTGGAAGTTTCGCACCGGAGGTGGCGTGCTGGCGTCGCCGGCCGTCGTGGACGGTGTCGTCTAAATCAGCTCGATCGGGGGCATTCTCTACGCCATCGATGTCGAGAC
>JAQCFD010000171.1 GCA_027618305.1 Pseudomonadota bacterium | reverse complement strand
CGACAAGTGTGTTGACCGCATCCTGTGGCAAACCCAGACCCGACAGGACGAAAGCGCCCATCTGCAGGCTCGATTCCGCAAGCTCCGGGATCGTCCGGGTCGCGCCCGCAGCATCCAGCGCGGTGGCATGTTCGAGATCACGCGCGCGGGCATAGACAGGGACATCGGGCCAGCGTTTGCGGATGTCCCGCACCGCGCGCTCCGCATCCCGCTCGACATCGAGGGTCAGCACGATGGCACTGGCACGTTCCGCGCCGACCCGCGCCAACACCTCGGCCCGGCGGCCATCACCGAAGAACACAGGTTCGTCGCGCGCACGCAGGTCCCCGACGAGCGCGGAATCGAGATCGAGCGCGACATAGTTGATCTTCTCCTCGCGCAGCAGAGCGGCGATGGCCGCACCCACCCGGCCATAGCCGGCGATGATCACATGGCGACCAAGCTCGGCGATCTCGCCGGCCGACGGCTCCAGCGACTGTGCCGTGCCCCGCTCAAGCCAATGGGTCAGCCGCGCACCCGCAACGGCGAGTGCGGGCGTCACCATCATCGCCAGGCCGGCGACGATGAGGAAGAACTGGCCCGACTCCGCCGGGATCAACCCCCCGACCATTGCCAGCCCGACCACCAGCAGGCCGAATTCTCCCGCCTGCCCGAGCAGCAAACCCACATGCGCCGCGCTGCACAGCGGCAGGCCGAACAGCCGACCGAGGATTGTCAGCAATCCCGCCTTCAGCGCGATCAGACCAACCACCGACAAGACGATCATGAGTCCCAGATCAGCGAAGGCATGCAGATCGATGCTCATCCCGACGGTCAGGAAGAACAGCCCCATCAACAGCCCCTTGAAGGGCTGCACGTCGACCTCGATCTGGTGACGGAATTCCGTCTCGGCCAGCAGCAGCCCGGCGAGAAACGCGCCCAACGCCAGGCTGAGCCCCGCAGCGGCCGTCGCGGCCGACGCGCCGATGACCGTCAAAAGCATGATCGCGACGAAAAATTCCGGCGCACGGGCGGATGCCGCGAGGCGGAACAGCGGCCGCAGGACGATCCGGCCGAGCACGAAGATTGCCGCGGCCGCCGCAATCGCGATCCCGAATCCGACCGCCAGCGTCTCGAGAAAACTGCCGCCCGCCGTTCCGGTAAACGCGGACACGAGGATCAGGATTGGCACGACGGCCAGATCCTGGAACAGAAGCACCGAAAAGGACGCCCGCCCGACCCGGGTCGAGAATTCCTTGCGCCGGATCAGCTCCTCCACCACCACGGCGGTCGAGGACAGGGCGAAGCTCGCCCCGATGAGGATCGCGGCGTTGATGGAATTGCCCCAGGCAAGTGCCACGGCGCCGATGGCCAGCCCCGTGACGAGCACCTGTGTCGAGCCGAGCCCCAGCACCAGACGGCGCATGGACCAGAGCCGCTCGAGCGACAGTTCCAGGCCGATCAGGAACAGCAGGAAGACCACGCCGAACTCGGCGAGGACGCGCACGCTGTCGACGTCGGTGATCGTGACGTAGCCGAGAATTTCGAAACGGTCTGCAAACGCCCCCAGCCCGAACGGGCCGATGATCACCCCGGCGAGGAGAAAGCCCAGCACCGGGCTGATTCGCACACGCTGGAACAGCGGGACCAGGATCGCCGCGATCACCAGAAAGACGACGACTTCGCGCAGGAACGGTATGGCGTGCTCGTGCATCGGGCGGAATTCCTCTCCGGCCCAGACTAGAACAGATTCAACGCCGATTCACCGCGTCGAATGCGCCCGATCAGCCGTGTTCGTGCTCGGCGATGGTCGTGCCTTCCTCGATATAGGCAGTCACCCGCTCGCCGGCGGGCCGGCCCTCGTTCAGGGTGGTCAGCATCCAGTCGGCCATCGCGGGATAGATCTCAGCGGAGACCTCGCCCATGGGATGGAAGATGCCCTCATACAGCCACAGCTCGCTCGACCCCGCGAGATTGCCGCGGAATCTCTCGATGTCCTGGGGCGTGCACAGTTCGTCCATGTCACCGGCGACCAGCAGATGGGGAACCGTCAGCTGCTTGGCCACATCGGGCAGATGGTCGTGGGTCTTCATATGCGCGTCGAAAGCGTCCTCGTCGGTGTAGCCCGTCATGTACATGAAGATGCGTTTGAAGTTCGGCTGGGCCTGCTCGAAGATGATGTCGAAGGTGCCGACATTGGCCATCTGGCCGACCACGGCCTTCACGCGCTTGTCGGCGGCGCCGACCTGCACGCCCCAGCGCGAGCCCATGGACATGCCCATGACACCGATCCGGTCGGCGTCGACATCGTCGCGCGCCGCCGCCCAGTCGATGACCGCGGACGCGGCCTTGGTGTAATTGTCGGCGGTGAGCCACGTCTCGTTGAAGTTGCACTCGCCCTGGCCGGGGCCGTCCATGCAGCAGATGTTCATGCCGCGGATCGTGTAGTCATTCTCGAAGGGATTGCCGACGTCCTCCTTGAGCGCATCCATGCCCGGAATGATCACCACGGTCGGCTTCGGCCCATCCCCCGGCGCCTTGTGGAACACCGCGTGCACCTTGTGGCCCGGCGCAAACTCCGGCGACACCTTCTCCATCATGCCACCGGACAATTCGATCAGCTTGTCGTAGTTGCGGTAGAGCCCGCGATACCAGTCTTCCTTGTTAGGGTCGCGATGGACCGGCACCAGATGCTGGGCGCGACCGAAGTGCAGTGCCGCCCGGTGGTAAAGCCGGCGTGCCGTCACCAGGCGCCCCTTGCTCTCGGCCTCCTGGGCCATGGTCTCGAGCTTCGCCGCCCGCTTGGCCCAGGCCTTGGGGAAGGAACGGCGGCCGGTCACCTTGGTGTAGACCGCGGTCAGATCCTGCATCATGAAGCCGCGACCCAGCCGCGTGCCCATAATGCCCGGATGCAGGACATCCTCGTTGTCCGACAGCATCAGGAAATTATCGAAGATCCAGCCCTGATCGGCGCGCAATTGTGGTTTCGGCATGTTGGTGTCTCCCCCCTCAAGGATCGTTTCGGGCCGGTCCGCGACCCAAATTTTTCCAAAACTACAATTAACTTTCGGTCGCCGCCAGTCGCCGCGGGTAAAATTTGGGCAAACGAGGGTTCACAGCCATAATCGACGCGACACCATCGCCGCGGGGAACCATGACCATCACGACCGAACTCCATTCCGAACTTCGTCTGGACCTCGCCCCGCCCGTCGCGACGATCACCATCGACGCACCCGACAACGAGAACCGGCTGAACCCGGAGAGCCTGCGCAACCTGGGGGCCGTGATCGACGAACTGCGGACCAGCACCGATATCCAGGCCGTGATCTTCACCGGCGCGGGGGACCAGTGGTTCTCCGCCGGCCTGATGAACCCGGCCATCCGCGCGGCCATGACGAAGGACGAGGTGATCGCCTATGTGGTGGACGGCAACCGCATCTTCGACGAGCTGGAGGCCCTGCCCCAGATCACCATCGCCGCGATCAACGGCAGGATCGTCGCCGGCGCGTCCGAGCTGGCGCTGGCCTGCGACATCCGGATCGCTGGGGAACATTCGACCCTGATGCTGCCCGAGGCCAAATGGGGCGGCTTCCCCGGCGCGGGCGCACCCCATCGCCTGCCCATGGCGGTGGGCCACGCCCACGCCATCGAGCTGATCGCCTCGGGCAAGGTCATCGACGCTGGCGAGATGGCGCGCATCGGCTTCTTGAACCACATCCACCCGAAGGGGGAAGTCCTGGCGGCCGCGACCGAACTCGCCGGAGCCATCGGCGCCAACGGGCCGCTGGCGACCAGGGGCGCCAAGCGTATCGCGCGGGCGCGCCGGGAACCGGGCTTCCGGGCCGCCCGTGAATTATCGGATTCATTGCGGCACGCGCTCGAGTGGAGCGATGATGTCGACGAAGGCATCGCAGCGGCGACCGAAGGCCGCCCGGCAAAATTCACCGGACGCTAGGAGACTTTGGATGCAGACGCGTTTCACACTCGCCGCCGTTGCCGCATTTCTGTTTCTGAGCGTCGCGCCGGTCCATGCCGACGCCATCGACGGCAACTGGTGCAACCCCGCATTCGGGCATCTGGAGATCCTCGGTCCCCAGATTGTCACCCCCGGCGGCAACCGCATCTCCGGCGCCTACGACCGCCATGGCTTCCGCCATGTGGTGCCCGCGGGCGAGGACCGGGCCGGCGCGGAGGTGGACATGGTGCTGGTGGACGACGACACGATGCACCGCCTGGTCGCGCCGGGCCCGGACGCAAAGATCGAGGTCTGGACCCGCTGCCAGGCGCGGGTCAGCTAGGGCGCGCGGCCAACCTGCGAACTGCGGCAATTTGCTTTCGGCCCGCAACGGGTTAGCCTGCAGCCAACAATCCATTACGTGAACGAGGGGGAATGAAGATGGCGGAATTCACCGCTGCGGATCTGGCCGTGGAAGACCAGTACAAGCTGATGAGCGGCGCGATCATTCCGCGCCCGATCGCGCTGACCGTCACGCTGGGGCCCGACGGGCCCAACGCGGCGCCGTTCAGTTTCTTCAACTGCATCGGCGTGTCGCCGCCCATGTTCATGATCGCCTGCAGCCCGAAGACCGGGCCCAAGTCCGGCGGCAGCACGGGCGAGGTGAAGGACACGGTCGCGAACCTGCGCCACCATCCGGAGATGGTCGTACACATCGTGGATTACGAGCTGCGCAATCGGATGAACGCCTGCGCGCTCGACTATGACAGCGACGTCAACGAGCTGGAGATCGCGGGTTTCAACACCGCGCCATCGAAGCTGGTGAAACCGCCGCGCATCACCGACTGCCGGGTGGCGCTCGAGAGTCGACTCATCGACATCCATGAGATGGGTGACCTGCCCTATTACGTGATCTTCGGCGAGGTCGTGCATTTCCACATGGACGATAATGTGGTGAACGACCGGCTGCACGTGGACCCCGAGGCGCTCGACGCGCTGGGCCGTATGGCCGGCAACGGCGGCTACACCCGGATCACCGACAAGTTCACCATGCCGTTTCTGCATCCGCCGGGATCCGCGCCACCCGAAGAGGCGGTTGCCAAGGCCCGGGACATCGCCAAGACCGACCGCAGCGGCTGAACGCCGAGGAGACTGAGACATGACCGACGCAGCCACCCGCGACACCGAGTTTGAATCGGTCCAGGCCGACCTGGTCTACGCCGTCGACACCGGCGAGAAACTGATCAACCAGACCATGCCGGCCGGCGACATGTCCCGGGTCGTCACGGGGACGTACGAGATGCACCCGCGGACCATCCGCAACGGGCGGCTGATGCGCGACGAATTCGCGCTCGACCGCAACGGCTTCGTGTTCTGCGACCACCCCACGGCGGTGACCGACTTCTTCGACAAGAACCAGGTCACCGACATCTACTATGCCGAGGCCTGCAAGCTGGTGGCCGAGATGAGCGGCGCGTCGCGGGTCGAGGTGTTCGATCACACGCTACGTTCCAGCGATGACAATACGCGTAAGGAAAAGCTCGTCCGCGAGCCGGTTCATTCGGCCCATAACGACTATACGGAGAACTCCGGCCCGCGCCGGGTGCGGGAGCTCTACCCCGACGAGGCCGACGAACTGCTCAAGAAACGGTTCGCGATCATCCAGGTGTGGCGGGCGATCCGCAAACCGATCGAGATCGACCCGCTAACCATCTGCGATGCGCGCACCTTCCGGCCCGAAGACCTGATCACCGCCGAGCGCCGCTACCCCCACCGGGTCGGCGAGACCTACCGGCTCGCCTTCAGCCCGGGCCAGGAATGGTATTATTTCCCGCACATGACACGGGACGAGGCGCTGGTGTTCAAGGTCTATGACTCCGACACCAGCCTCGACGCGCGGTTTACCCCGCACACATCGTTCACCGACCCGACGAGCCCGCCGAACGCGCCGCCACGCGAGAGCATCGAGATCCGGACCTTCGCGTTCTTCGACTAGGGATTAATCTTTCCTTAACCATACATTCGTATTTTCTAAATTAAGTGCTTTCCCGAATTTAGAAATGCAACCGTATGGAACACACGAATGGACGCGCCTCTTCCGACGAATGAGCCGGAACGTCTCGATGAACTCTATTCCCTGGAAGTTCTCGACACCGGAATCAATCATCAATTGGAGATGATCACCCAGATCGCATCCAAAACATTCGGGGCCCCGATCGCCCTCGTCTCGCTGGTCGACGCAGAGCGCCAATGGTTCAAATCCAAATGGGGTATGGACGCCTCCGAGACACCACGCGAACAGGCATTCTGCGCCCACGCGATTCTGGATCGTGAGACAATGGTGGTGAGTGACGCCACCGAGGATGAACGGTTTGTGGACAACCCGTTGGTTCTCGGTGATCCGAGTATCCGTTTCTATGCCGGCGCGCCGCTGATCACCCAGAAAGGATATCCGCTTGGGACGTTATGCGTCATCGACGACAAGCCCAGAACGGTATCCGAAGAAGACATTGCTACCCTGCGCCAACTCGCAGCTCTGGCTGTCGGCGTCCTGCAAACCGAGACGAAACAGGCCAAACTCGAAGCCCAGGCACAATCCGCACGCGCCCGAGACGACGAACCTCAACTTCTGATTTCCAGCCTCGGACATGAATTGCGAACGCCGATCGGGCATATCATGGGGTTCGCCGAACTCATGCAGACCGAACTTGCAAATGACGACATGGGTCTTCGCCATCACGGCTTCCTCGACATCATCCGTCAGAGCGGTGAACATCTTTGCCGAGTGGTCGACAATCTGATCCGCTATGAACAATCTTCGTTCACCGATAGTTTGGTGCTCGAGCCGGTCGAGTTAAATCTGAGAATCGAAGAGATTGTCCGGTCATTCGCTGGAACTGTCGCCGCAAAATCCCAGACGCTCACATTCAATGCGCAGGCGAATAAGGCCTCGGTCCTCGCCGACCACACATCGGTGCGCCAAATTTTGATCAACTTGATCTCGAATGCCTCCAAATACTGTCCGGATAACGGCACTATCGAAGTCGACGTCTCTGCAAGTTTCAGCGATTCCGATTGCCGCATCACTGTCCGGGACAACGGCCCGGGAATGCCGCTGAATGTTCTGACTGGCCTGGGTAAACCATTCGTGCGGGGCGAAAACCCGGCGCACTCCACGACCGAAGGCTTCGGTCTCGGACTGCATATTACCAAGCGATTGTGCGACGCGATGAACGGATCCCTTGTCTTTAGCCCGAACCCGGGTGGCGGGACATGTGCCACCGTCCGGTTACCCCTGGCAACGCCCGGGTCCAAGGCCCATCTCGGGTTTGCGGTAGCCTGAGAGTTTTATCGGGTGCTTCCCGCACCGCTCACCGGCGATCACAATCCGGGCAGGATA
>JAQCFD010000170.1 GCA_027618305.1 Pseudomonadota bacterium | reverse complement strand
TCGGCCGGGCATTTTGACAAACTCGTTCTGGTGGATGGTTTTCCGCTGGGAGACGCCGCCGTCTCGACGATCGATATCCTGGTGGCGCGTGGCTGGGCCGGAGATACAGGCCTGGGCATGCGCCTGTCCGATGTGCTTCTGGCGCGCTGCAATCGGATAATCGGCCGCGCTAAAGTCACGCTGGACCGTCCCGATGTTGCCAAAGCGGTTCATCCCAATCTCGTGCGATCCGGCTGGGAGGCGCAGTTGCTGGCCGGTCATCTCCCATCCTGCGGTGACGATGATTTGTCGGCATGGGCGGTCATCCCGGGAAGCCCGGCGCTCCTGATTTCGTTGGTCGGGCGACATGCGGTCACTGTCGATCGCGTCGGCGCGCCTGCGGTCTCGAACGTTTCGGCGCAGAGCGAAATTCGACCGGAGACTTATGGCGCACCGGCAAAAGAAACTTTTGAAATACTCGCGTCCCGCGCGAATTTGCGGCGCTGTGGGAGCACCACATGCCCGGTGACCGCGCAAATCGATCGCGGCACCCATTCGGGTGTCCTCCTCGATGACGATGGTGAATGGTCGCTTCTGGGATTTGATAACGGCCAGGGCTGGCTGTTCAACAAATTGTATCGCCGCGTGCAATAGGCGCGCCGCAGCGCGTGGATATTTCGCTGCAGAACCGGTAGGTAACCAGGGCATCCCATTGAATGGATTCGAACGGACCCGTGCGCACTTTCCTGTTCCACATCCTGGCGCTTTTTCTGGTGGTCGCCTACGTGAACACCTTTGCGCTCTGGCGTGAGATCGGAAACATTTTCGGCCGGGGTATTCGCGACGGGATGCCCTTCATTGTCGTCGGGGTCCTCGTGCTTGGTCTGGCGATTTACCTCGGTGTCGCGGCGCAGCGGGGAAAGATGTCCGTTGCATGGCCCTGGCTCGCCGCGGCGGTGATTCTCGCCGTCGTCGGGCTCGCGTCGACGGATCCTGCCTTTCCCGCCAAGCGAATCCATGTCCCCCAATATGTGATCCTCGCAATCGTTCTGTGTTTTTCGATCCGGGCGGCCGACCGTACGGCCCTGACATTGATGCTCGTTTTTCTCGCCGCCGCCGCCTATGGCGTCCATGACGAATTCCTGCAGGGACTGCACCCGCGGCGGACCTACGGGTTGCGGGACATGTTCGTGAATGCCTGCGGCGCAGGCGCGGGCGCGCTTTTGGTCCGGGCCTTGTCATCGGGCGGCCGCGAACGTCTGTCTGCTGTCGCGCCGGCCCCGCCGCGGTGGGGGCTGGTTGTTGCGTTGGCGCTGGCGATCGGGGGCGTGTTTCTGTTCGCGAATGCCGGGACGGCCTACCGCGCCGATATCCTGCCTTACTGGACGGTGCTTCCCGCGCTTGCCGGCGCGCTCGCGTTGGCCGTTGCGGCCGAGCGTCTGCCGCTGCGCGGTGACAGGCTGGCTGTGCGTGCGCTCGTTGGCCTCTGCTTGCTGTATGCCATCTACCCCTTGGTGATTAATGTTACGTTCCTGGATTTCGCCTAGCATCGCCGTACTTATCTTTGCGGTGACCGCCTTGTTGGCGGTCCATGATCTCGTGCGTGATCGCCCGCCCAATGTGATCCTGCTGACGGTCGAGAGCTGGCGCGAGGATTCGGTGCTGCGCGCGCATCTGCCCCATCTCCTGCTCGAGTCTGGCCCCCATGGCGTGCGGTTCACCAATCACCGCGCGGTGTCGGCCTGGACGGCGCCGAACGTAATCGCGTTGCTTTCGGGCCTGTCGCCGTTCGAGCAGGGGGCGCACACCCGCGGCGATTCGGTGCCGGCCGCGCTCGATACGGTCACGGAAGAATTCGCGCGCGACGGCTGGCGGGTGACCGGCCTTCAGTCTTTCATGAACATCGATCTGTTCAAGAATCTGGGTCTCAACCTCGAGCTCGGGGTCGACATCAAACACTGGCTCGCCAGACGCGCGCGCGACCGGCAGCCCTTCTACCTCTGGTACCATTATCTGGGCACGCATCTTCCCTATCAGCAGCATTTCAGCGCGGGCGACGATCTGATCAAGCCGCCGGCCGATGGCGATCCCGATCTCGCTGCGCGGGTCGCGGCGGTCACGACCCAACCGGTCGTGCCCGATGGGTCGATAGATTTTCTGGACAGCGACAGGCCCTGGGTCGAATCCGCCTACATCGGCGGCGTGCGCGATTTCGACGAATGGTTCGCAGAGTTCTGGCGTTTCTTCAACCGCACGGGCCTGCGCGAGACGACCATCCTGGTGGTCACCGCGGACCATGGCGAAGAACTTCTCGAACGGGGCAATGTCGGGCATGCCTCGACGACCCGCGCGGCCCATCTGCATGAGGAAATCGTGCGGGTGCCGCTGTTTGTCTGGCTGCCGCCCGATCTGCTCGAAGTTCCCCGCGGGTCCGTGTTCACCTATCCGACCGATCACAACATGATCGCGCCGATGCTGGCGCGACTTGCGGGTGTTACCGATGACACGGAAGCTGTTCGAGAAGGCGGACCGGCCTGGCTGCCCCCGACGGACGAGATATGGACGGCAATCACCTCGATCGCCGGATTCTCCGAACCCGACCCGACCCGGGTCACGGAATTCCTCGCCGCGGCGCGTGACGGGGCGACGAAGGTCCAGGTTCGCATTGGTGACGGCCGCATCGTCGATGTCGAGGCCTGGGACCTGGATGCCGATCCCGATGAACTCTCACCCCTGGAAAATAACGACCCGCGCGTCATCGCATTGCGTCAGCATCTTGAAGGCAAGATTGCCGCGATGCGGGTGCGTGAAGATCCGCGACGTGATGAAAAGACCGCCGCCGTTGGCGATGTGCCCCGCTGGGTGCAGCCGGCATCGGGCGGTGCCATCAGCTATTCGGATATTGCAGACGCGGCCGTTTTGGCGTGGACGGGCGACGCGGGCGCAAAGCATATAGTGGCTTACGAAGCCGGCAGCGGCCTGCTGGCGTTGGGCGGCGAAATCGAAGTCGAAGGCACAACCTATGATTTTGGCCGCATCGGCAAAACTTACTGGACCACCTGGGTCGTGCCTTACGGAAAGGCGCGTTTCCGGGTGCGCCGCGCCGACGCCGAGGCGGGCTGGAGCGACTGGATCGAGCTGGAGTTCGTCCGTTGACTAGAGTTTGTCGACAGCACCCGTCTGTATACGCGCTCGCGGTGATCTTCGCCGTCGCGGTTGGCCTCTACAGTTTCGGTGCTTCGAATTCGCCGCTCACCTCGGAGCGGCTCGCGGTGCAACAGGATTTCATCCGACAACACTCCGAATTGCAGCGCGCCGAAGTGCGCGCGCGCGCCTATTGGGAACGCAACCCGGATGTGCGTGCGAATGCGTTTTTCGGCGAGGGCGGGGCGCAGGGCATATTCGGCGCCTGGGTTCACTACGACCGACACGGGCGCGACGAGGGGCGGAAATGGGGACCGTAAGCACCACGCCGCCGCGAGCCACGTCGCCACGCGAATATCCGGGCACATGGTTGGCGTCCTTCGGTAACTGGCTGCTCCTGGCCGGCGCCATGTTGGGCGCGCTGACGGTCTTTGCTGCGCTCGTGCCGGGGGAACACGGCGTGTGGCCGCGGTTCGAGGCCGGGGGCATGGCGATGCTGCTGGCAGCCGGAGTCTGTGCCGCCGCGCTGGCCGTCATATGGTTGGGGGATCGAACGAAGGTCGAGGCTGCGCTGCGCCATCCGCTCGTGCTGGCGGTCATGCTGGTCGCGCTCGCGAGTGGTGTTTATGCGCCCTTCGTCGACTACCCCTGGCTGTCGATTCTCGGCTATCCGCTGATCGGCGAGGGTGCGCTGCGCTATGGCGCGATGGGGATATTCTTTGCCACGGCGATGGTGCTTCGAGGCGATGCGTTCCGGTTTCGCATATTGCTCGCCTGCCTTCTCATCGGATCGATCGGCGCAACCGCTGCGTTGTTCGTTTGGGTGCGTGAAGATTTCGTCAGCCTCGATATCGCCGGCATACTTGTGGTGTCCGCCTGGGTCGGCGCCTGGTACATGGTGCCGGAAAAGCTCGGCGCGTGGCGTTTCATGATTTGCGCGGCTGCCGTCGCGCCGATTCTGGCCGTATCTCAAAACGACACGGCCATCGCGATAACCGTGGCAATCGGCCTGCCGGCATCGGTGCTGGTCTATCTGAGTTTGAGCAAGCCTTTTGTCTCGGACAGAACGACGCGGATTGTCGCGGCAAGCGCGCTCGTGGCCATTCCGGTTGCGGCCTTGCTCGCGGTCTGGTTCATACCGGTATTCACGGACGCCCTGCCTTCCATCACCTCGCGCAAGTACACCTATCAGCTCATCTTCGCGGCCCTGCACGCCGACCCCTCCGTCATCCTTGCCGGTCAGGGATGGGGCGAAATCGTGATGACCATGGACCTGTTCCGCACCGCGAGCGATGCGATCATGTGGGACGGCAGCTGGGATGGCGCGACCCGCGATCTGCCCCATTCCCACAATCTCGTGCTCGAGGCCCTGTTCGGCGGCGGCGTCATCGCCGTCGTCGGGGTGCTGGCGGTGCTTGCCATTCCCGTGAACGTTTGTGACAAGCGCGACCTTCCATCCGCCGTTTTCGTGGTCAGCGTGTTCGCGGGAATCGGCGCGATCTGGCCGCAGGTCGCGATGACGGTCGGGCCCGTGGCGCTGGCGCTCGGGCTGGTGAGCGCCGGTCGTGTCGGCGCTGTGTCGCCGCCCGCGGTGGGGCGCGGGTTTGTCTATATTCTGCCGGTTCTCGCGGCGTGCCTGGTCGGCAGTGGTATCTGGCTCGTTTCGGAGGGGTTGAACTATCGAAGCAGCGTTGCGGATGTCCGCGCGAAGGGTGGGGAGAGTGTGCACGCGTGCAATCTTCTTCCGAACAGCCGCGCGTATGGCGACCTGGACCTGGTGCAGGGGTTCGTCAAAAGCTACAGGCTGGCGTTCCAGGGCGCACAAGCAGCGCGGCCGATACCGGATAGCCAGCACCATGTTATCGCTGCCTTCCTGTGTTCGGCTGAGGCGCGCGCCAAGCAGAGCGTGTCAGCCTCGCTTCATCTGGGATTGGAATCGTTTCGTGGGCATGTTTCGATTGATGCAGGACGGACTGCGGACATCGTGCGCTATCGGGGGGCGCTCTCCGGCTGGTCCGACAAGCTGGTGCAACTCCTCAACGTCGCGCCGACTCGCACGGACATGACTCTCGTATTCTTCATCGCGCGGATGCAGAGTGGCGCTTGGGAAACAGTCGGGTCGTTGGCACGTGCACTGGTCAATTCCAACCCCGACGATCCAAGCCGAAATGTGAAAAACCCCAGACCTCTGCCGAAAAAACCCAATGAACCCCCGGTCACACTCGGTGGTAAAACTCAAGAATTCCCTGATCCGATAACAAATTTGTGGTCATATCCGAATATCGGCTTCGGAAATCTGTTTTGCTTGACCGTGTGCGCCTCCTTGGATACCCCAGGGTCATGCAGGTTACCGACACCGACATCCCCGGCGTCAAGATTGTTGACCCGGGTCGTCACAGCGACGAACGCGGCTGGCTGAGCGAGTTCTGGAACCCGGAGGCGCTCGACCGGGCGGGGCTGCCCGTTTCATTCGTGCAAGACAATCTGACTCTTAGCCCGGCGGCGGGTGCGGTGAGGGCTTTGCACTATCAGTCGCCCCCCCACGCGCAAGGCAAGCTGATCGCCTGCATCACGGGTGAAGTCTACGATGTGGCGGTGGATTTGCGCGTTGGCTCGCCGACTTATGGCCGACATGTCGGCCTGACGCTCAGCGCAGAGGATAGCCGGCAACTCTGGGTTCCGCCCGGGTTCGCGCATGGCTACTGCACCACGGCGCCGGATACGCGTGTTTTCTACAAGCTCACGGCGCCTTACCGTGCCGAGTTGATGGGCGGACTATTGTGGCATGATCCGGCTCTGGCGATCGCCTGGCCGGTCGATACGGCCGAAGCGCAGGTCAATTCGCGCGACGAATCATGGCCGAGCCTGGCCGATTTGGAGTCGCCTTTCCGCTGGGAGGGATGAAATGCGCGCGCTGGTCACGGGTGGCGCAGGGTTCATAGGATCGGCTCTGGTCGAGGCTCTGGTGAAGGATGATATCCCGACCGCGACTCTGGATGCCCTGACTTATGCCGGGTCGCTCGCAAACCTCGCGGGCGTTGCGGATGCCGAGAGTTATTTGTTTGTGGAGGCGGATGTCCGGAATCGGAAAGCGGTCGAAGCGTTACTCGAAGCCCATCAGCCAGATGTGATCTTCCATCTGGCTGCAGAAACCCATGTTGATCGATCCATCGATGCACCCTTGCGCACGTTTGCGACGAATATCGAGGGCACATACGAGATGCTGGCCGCGACGACCGCCTATTGGTCGCGTCTCGGTGCGCCGGCGCGTGCTGCCTTCCGTTTCGTTCAGGCCTCCAGCGATGAGGTGTTCGGGTCCGCGACCGAGGGCTCGGTTTTCCGCGAGACCAGCCGCTACAACCCGAATTCGCCTTATGCCGCGAGCAAGGCCTCGGCCGACTATCTGGCTCGAACCTGGTCGATGTCCTTTGGATTGCCGGTTATTGTCGCCCATGGGTGCAATACCTACGGTCCCCGCCAGTTTCCCGAGAAACTCGTACCCCTTATGGTGTTGAATGGCAGCGAAGGTCGGGGTTTGCCGATCTATGGGACGGGTGCGCAGGTGCGTGATTGGATGCATGTGGATGACCATGTGAGTGGACTGCGCGCGTTGGCAGCGCGAGGTTCACCCGGGGAGAGTTATCTTCTGGGCGCACGCAATCCGCTGACGAATGTGGATATTGTGAACCGGCTTTGCCTGATCCTCGATCGGGTGCGACCGGATGCGTCACCGCATGCGCAGTTGATCTCTCACGTGGATGACAGGCCCGGCCATGATCATCGTTATGTGTCGGATCCATCCAAGGCTGAGAACAGTCTTGGATGGAGCGCCGAAACGGATTTCGAAGCAGGTCTGGCCGCTACGGTGAAGTGGTATCTGACCAATGGCGACTGGTGCGCACAAACGCAGGAACGGTATCAGCGTGAGCGCCTGGGTCTGGCGCGGGCGGCACAATGAAAGGCATTTTGCTGGCAGGCGGCCATGGTGAACGCTTGTTTCCCATCACCCGGGCGACGAGCAAGCAATTACTGCCGGTCTATGACAAGCCGATGATCTTCTATCCGCTTTGTGCGCTGATGCGGGCCGGCGCGCGCGAAGTGTTGGTCATCGTTCGTCCGGAAGAAGAAACGCGGTTTGTGAAGCTTCTCGGCGACGGGTCTCAGTGGGGAATGGAGATATCCTATGCTGTCCAGCCGGCGCCCAACGGAATTGCTCAGGCCCCGTTGATCGGCGCTGAATTCTTGGGGGA
>JAQCFD010000169.1 GCA_027618305.1 Pseudomonadota bacterium | reverse complement strand
TGCATCGCCGCGAGGGCAGCGATCTGCGGACCTATGCCCATTTCGGGACCGGGAACTATCACCCGATCACGGCGCGCATCTATACCGACATCAGCTATCTGACCCAGAACCCGAAACTCTGTCAGGACGCCTCGCGGGTGTTCAACTACATGACCGGCTACGCCCGGCCCGAGGGGCTGGAGAAGGTCGCCGTCGCACCCTTGAATCTGCGCGAGACGCTGATGGCATGCATCGAGGAAGAGATCGAGCACGCGCGCGCCGGCCGGCCGGCCGAAATTTGGGCCAAGTTCAACAGCCTCGTCGACGGCGGCATCATCGATGCGTTGTACCGCGCCTCCCAGGCGGGGGTGAACATCTACCTGATTATCCGCGGGATTTGCTGCCTGCGGCCCGGTATTCCGGGACTTAGCGAGAATATTGAGGTCAAAAGCATCGTCGGGCGTTTCCTCGAACATTCCCGGATCATGGCCTTCGGTTCGGGGGCGGAATTGCCGTCGCCCCAGGCCAAGCTGTACATCTCGTCGGCCGACTGGATGCCGCGCAACCTGGACCGCCGGGTCGAGATTCTCGTGCCCATCGAGAGCGGCACGGTGCACCAGCAGATCCTCGACCAGATCATGGTTGCGAATCTGCTGGATCGCGCCCAAAGCTGGATCATGGAGCCCGATGGTTCCTATACCCGGATCGACAACAATGGCGAGCAGGACCCATTCAACGCGCACAAGTATTTCATGACCAATCCCAGCCTGTCCGGGCGTGGCAGCGCGCTGAAGAAACCCGGCAGCGCGCCGCAGTTACTCGCGCATCCGGACTAGGGTCCCCCGACTCCAAATCTTCCAGCGTTCACGATGCCTAGCCGTTCTCCGGTCGTTGGCGGACCTGCAGCTGTCGTCGATATCGGGTCCAACTCGATCCGGCTTGTGGTCTTTCGCGACCGGTCGCGCGCGGCCCCGGTGGTGTTCAACGAGCGGGTGACCTGCGGGATCGGCCGTGAGTTGGCCGCGACAGGCCGGCTCCACGCAGACGGTGTCGCCCAGGCCCTGGCAAACCTGCCGCGTTTCGCAACGATCGTGCGGGCCATGCAGATCGAAGACACCATGCTCGTCGCGACGGCGGCAACCCGCGAGGCCAGTGACGGGGCAGATTTTCTGAAGCATGTTGAGCGGATATTCGGGCGCAAGGTCGCCCAGCTCGACGGCAATCAGGAGGCCCGCCTCGCCGCCTGCGGTGTGATCAGCGGCCTTCCCGATGCGCAGGGCGTCGCCGCGGATCTGGGCGGCGGCAGCCTGGAGCTGGCCGCGCTTTCGGGCGGCCAGGTTGGCGATCACGGCAGCCTGCCATTGGGTCCCCTGCGTCTGGCCGGTCTGGCTGCTTCTGGAAAGGGGATGGTCGACCATATCGACGCGGTGTTGTCCGACTTTTCCTGGGTTCGCGGCGCCATGGACGGCGGCGCGATCTATGCGGTCGGTGGCGCCTGGCGTGCCCTGGCGCGGCTTCACATGGTGCAGACCAAATATCCCCTGAGGGTCATTCACAACTACCGGATGCGTGGCCGGGAGGCCGCCGATTTCTGCGGCGTGGTCGCGGGTCTGAGCGCGGCGAGCCTGTCGCGGGTCAATGCCGTGCCACGCAGCCGGGTCGCCACATTGCCGGTGGCGGCGACGGTGCTCCAGCGTCTGATCAAGGCGTCAAATTCGGAGCAGATCGTGTTTTCGGCCAACGGCATCCGCGAAGGCTCCCAGTTCGACGCGCTCGACCCCCGGACCCGCGCGGCCGATCCCCTGATCGTCGCGTGCGAGCATTTCGCGGCCCGCGAGAACCGCGTGCTCGGCTCGGGTACCGCGCTGTTCGACTGGGTCGGCCCCCTATTCGAAGGCGAGGACGAAAACCTGGGCCGCCTGCGCCGCGCGGCCTGTCTGCTGGCCGACATCGGCTGGCACGAGCATCCCGACTATCGGGCGGAGCAGGTCTATTTCCGCATCCTGCGCCTCCCGTTGCAGGCAGTGACCCATGAAGAGAAAACCAGGATCGCCCTGGCCGTGTATCGCCGTTACACCGGCGCCAAGGGCGGGGCCACCCTGCGCGTGGCCAACGCATTGCTCACCCCGGAGGACATGGACTGGTCGCGCCGCCTCGGGACAGCGCTGCGCCTCGCCGAGACGCTGACCGGCGGCAATCTGGATCTGCTTGCGGGTATCGAGCTGAGGCTCGACGCGGCGCAGCTCACCCTGGCGCTCGCGCCCGGACATGACGATCTTTTCGGTGACCTGGTGCGCACCCGGTTTGCCGCACTGGCGAAGCAGTTTGGCGTGTCTGGGCATATCGAGGGCGAGGGAATTAGCGAGGTCGTCGGCTAGAACGGCGCACAAACTGTCGAGATTATTCGGCCGCTTCTTCGCTGCCTTCTGCCGCCGGCGCGACCTCGACGATCCGCACCTTGCCATGGCCCGCGGCCAGCGCGATTTCACCGGCCTTGAGGCGCAGCGCATCGTTGCCGAAGATCTCGCGGCGCCAGCCTTTGAGGGCCGCCACGTCGGCATTGTCGTCCGCCGCGATCGCTTCCAGGTCCGGCACCGTCGCGACCAGTTTCTGGGCGACCTTGTTGGTGTCGCATTTGAACTTGAGCAGCACCTTGAGCAGGTCCATCAGCGCACCCGCCCCCGGCGGCAGTTCCACCGGTTCGGGGATGGTCGGCGCCAGATCGAGGGACATGGCCTTGCCTTCGGCGATCGCTTCCATCAATCCCTGACCGAGCCGGCCGCTCGCGAAATTCTTCGGGATGCCGCGCACGCGCGACAGGGATTGTTCATCGTCCGGCGGGCGGGACGCGATCTGCGCCAGCACGTCGTCGCGCATCAGCCGGTTGCGCGGCAGGTCCCGCGCCATGGCCTCGCGGTCGCGCCAGGCGGCGACGGCCTGCAGCATGGCCAGATATTTCGGCTGGTTGCGCTTGGGCTTGAGGCGACGCCAGGCTTCCGTCGGCACCACTTCATAAAGGGCGGGGTCGGCAAGCTTGACCATTTCTTCCTCGACCCAGGCGAGGCGGCCGTTCTCCTCGATTCGGCGGCGCAGCTTCTCGTAGGCCGGGCGCAGATGGGTCACATCGGCCAGCGCATAGTCCATCTGGGCGTCGGTGAGCGGCCGGTGGGACCAGTCGGTGAAGCGGCTGCCCTTGTCCGGGCGGATTTTTGTCAGCTTGGCGATCAGCGTCTCGTAGCCGACCTGGTCACCGAAGCCCGCGACCATCGCCGCGATCTGGGTGTCGAACAGGGGCACGGGCGTGACGCCGCCCTCATGATGGAAAATCTCGATGTCCTGCTTGGCCGCGTGCATCACCTTGAGCACGTTTTCGTCGGCGATCAGGTCATAGAGCGGCGTCAGGTCGATCCCGTCGGCCAGGGGGTCGATGATGGCCTCGTCCTCGGGTCCGGCGATCTGCACCAGGCACAGGATCGGCCAGAACGTGCTCTCGCGCATGAACTCGGTATCGACGGTGATGTATTCGGCGGTGGACAGCGCGTCGCAGAAGGCGGCGAGCGCGTCCGTATCGGAGATGACGTTCATGACGGGCGGTTCTACAGGGATTCTTGGCAGTGGGGAAGGCGCGAAGCGGGCGGGTTTAAAACCCGCCCCTACGGCCGGTGACGGATTGGTCGAATGCCCGGATACAGCATATGGCTGATGTAGGGGCGGGTTTTAAACCCGCCCGGGCGCGCCCCCCGGCCTTGACAGGCGCGGGCGATCCATGGCCATTGGCCCGAGAGGTCTAAAACGGCCAAATTCCAGCTTTTAACCAGCTTCCTGGGACGAAACATGCATCCCTACCGAACACATACCTGTGGTGAACTGCGCGACGAGAATGCGGGCGAAACCGTCCGCCTGTCGGGCTGGATCCACCGCAAGCGCGACCATGGCAATCTTCTGTTCGTCGATCTGCGCGACCAGTACGGCATCACCCAGTGCGTGATCGACACGTCGAGCCCGATTTTCGAGACTGTCGAGAGCGCGCGGCTGGAATCGGTGATCACCGTGACCGGCCCCGTCGTCGCGCGCTCCGCCGAGACCGTCAACGCGGCGCTGCCGACCGGTTCGATCGAGGTCGGCATGGCCGAGGTCAACATCGAGAACGCTGCCGACCAGTTGCCCCTGCAGGTGAACTCGGATGAGGACACGGGCGAGGAAATCCGCCTGCGCTACCGCTATCTCGACCTGCGCCGCGAGAAGGTCGCGCGCAACATCCTGCTGCGCAACGACGTCATTGCGTCCATCCGCCGGCGGATGATCGCGGCCGATTTCAAGGAATTCCAGACGCCCATATTGACCGCGTCTTCGCCCGAGGGCGCGCGCGACTATCTGGTGCCGTCGCGCCTGCATCCGGGCAAGTTCTACGCGCTGCCCCAGGCGCCCCAGCAGTTCAAGCAGCTGTTGATGGTCGCGGGCTTCGACAAGTATTTCCAGATCGCACCCTGTTTCCGCGACGAGGATGCCCGCGCCGACCGCTCGCCGGGCGAGTTCTACCAGCTCGATTTCGAGATGGCCTACGCCACCCAGGACGATGTGTTCAACGCCATCGAGCCGGTGATCGCGGGCGTGTTCGAGGAATTCGCGGGCTTCAACCGGGACGCGCCATGGTCGGTCACGCCCACGCCGTTCCCGCGCATTCCCTACGCGGAATCCATGCTGAAATACGGCAACGACAAGCCCGACCTGCGCAACCCGATCGAGATCGCCGACGTGGCGGAAGTCTTTGCAGGCTCGGATTTCAAGATTTTCGCCGGCCTGGTGGAGAAGGGCGGCACCGTGCGCGCGATTCCCGCGCCGGGCGGCGGGTCGCAGCCGCGCAGCTGGTTCGACAAGCTCAACGACTGGTCGCGCGACGAGGGCGCGCCGGGGCTTGGTTACATCGTCCTGGAAAACGGCGAGGGCAAGGGCCCTATCGCCAAGTTCGTGGCCGGGGAACGGCTGGAGAAGCTCAAGCAGCTGGCGGGCCTGAAGGACGGTGACGCGGTGTTCTTCTCCGCCGGGGACGCGGAGACGGCAGCCGATCTGGCCGGCAAGGCGCGCACGAAGATCGGCCAGGATCTCGACCTGATCCCGACCGGCCGCTACGACTTCTGCTGGATCGTCGACTACCCCATGTACGAAAAAGACAAGGACACGGGCGCGATCGAGTTCTCCCACAACCCGTTCTCCATGCCCCAGGGCGAGATGGCCGCGCTCGACGCGGACGACCCGCTCGACGTGCTGGCCTATCAGTACGACATCGTCTGCAACGGCGTGGAGCTGTCGTCCGGCGCGATCCGGAACCACCGCCCGGATATCATGCTCAAGGCCTTCGAGATCGCAGGCTACGACCGCGCGACGGTGGAGCGTGAGTTCGCGGGCATGTTCAACGCCTTCCGTTACGGCGCCCCGCCCCATGGCGGGTCCGCACCCGGCATCGACCGCATCGTCATGCTGATCGCCGACGAGCCCAACATCCGCGAGGTCATCGCCTTCCCGATGAACCAGCGCGCCGAAGACCTGATGATGGGCGCCCCGGCCGAAGTGGACGATGCGCGGCTGCGCGAGCTGCACCTGAAGAAGGTGCTGCCGAAGGGTGAGAAGTAGGAAAATTCCATGAACATCACACTCAACGGCGTTAACTTCCGCTACGAGCTCGACGGGCCGGAAGGCGCGCCTTGGATCGTCTTTTCCAACTCCCTGACCACCGACGTCACCATGTGGGACGCGGAGGTGGCGCAGCTTTCCGATCGCTACCGCATCCTGCGCTACGACACCCGCGGCCATGGCCAGAGCTCGGCCCCGGAAGGGCCGTACAGTTTCGATCTTCTGGTCGGCGACATCGTCGCGCTGATGGATGCGGTCGGCGTGGACAAGGCGCACTACGTGGGGCTGTCGCTCGGCGGCATGGCCGGGCTCGGCATGGCCATCGAGCATGGCGATCGTCTGCTCAGTCTGGCGGCGTGCGATGCGCGGCCCTTCGCGGACCCGGAATGGGCCGCCCCCTGGGTCGACCGCATCGCGCTGGCCCGTGACAAGGGCATGGAGGCGCTGGTGGAGCCCACGGTGGCCCGCTGGTTCACGGAAGACTTCCAGGCTGATGCCGCCAACGCGCCGGTGCTGGATCACGTGCGCCGGATGATCCGGGAGACCTCGGTCGCGGGCTACACCGGCTGCGCGGGGGCGCTTCAGGGCCTCAACTATCTGCCCCGGCTGGGCGAGATCTCGGTGCCAAGCCTGTTCATGACCGGCAAGTCCGACGGCAGCACGCCGCCGGCGGCCTCCCGGCAGATGCATGCGGCCGTTGCGGGTTCCCAATGCGTGATCCTGGACCCGGCGTCCCACATCTCGAACATGGAAAACCCGACCGCGTTCGATGCGGCGCTGTTTGCCCATATCGAGGCGGCGGCCGCATAGGGCGGCACCTGACGGGCGGGTTTGAAACCCGCCCCTACATCGAATGCCGGGTCATCCGATGTTTAGGTTCGCCTCTTGCAGGCCGTAGGGGTGGGTTTCAAACCCACCCTTCCGTCATACGCGGGCCGCGCCTTCGCGTTTCACGCGACGGCGGATAAACACTAACCCGCGTATCTCGTGCAAAGCCGGGACAGAGATGCCCGGATCAAGTCCGGGCATGACGTGGTTTTGTAAGTCCGGGCATGACGTTGTCTTTCGAATTGAGACATGACGTGCTCCGGGCCCGGGTTTATCATCATGTGACAGACCGCTTATCGCGCCATTGGAGAGGCCCATGACCACGCTCAAACCCCGGCTCCGGCATATGGGGCTCTATACCAACGACATGGAAGGCCTGCTCGACTTCTACACCGGCATCCTCGGCATGACCGAGACGGACCGGGGCAATGATGACGACGGCAATCCCACCATCATTTTCCTGTCGAGCGATCCGAGCGAGCATCATGAATTTGTGCTGGCGTCGCGCGACGAGATGGAAACGGTCGATGTCCAGCAGATGTCATTCCTGCTGGATGATCTCGACCAGCTGCGCGAGATGCACAGCAAGGTCGTCGATGCGGGCATCACCATCGACCGGATGATCACCCACGGCAACGCCTGGTCGATCTACTTCCAGGACCCGATCGGCAACCGGATCGAGTGCTACGTCCACACGCCCTGGTATGTCCCCCAGCCCCACGCCCACCCGTTCGACCTGTCCCAGTCCAACGCCGAGATCATGGCCATGACCGAGGCCCATTGCCGCGAGGATGCGGGCTTCATGATGGCGGTCGACTGGGAAAAGAAGATGGCCGCGAAGATGGGTGGCGGCGCGGCCTAGGGCGGAGGGATCCCTCATGCTTCGACAGGCTCAGCATGAGGGTTTCGATGGTGACGATGCCTCAGCCTGAGCCTGTCG
>JAQCFD010000168.1 GCA_027618305.1 Pseudomonadota bacterium | reverse complement strand
ATGGAAAACATCCCGACGCCAAAATCCCCGCCGGCTTTTTTGATGACCCATCCGGCGTTGAACGGACACCGCATGCCGATCATTGCCCCGGCCCAGTGCCCGGACATGATCGACTATGAGGGCGAGCTTACGCTGGTCTTCGGCAAGTCCTGCCACAACGTCGAGGAAGCCGAGGCGATGGATTATGTCGCCGGCTACACCATCGCGAACGACGTGTCCGCGCGGGATTGGGTGGGGGCCTGGTTTGCCGCCACAGAACCCCTCGACGTGGTGAGTACCTGGGACCGTAATCTGTTGGGCAAGCAGCTGCCGACCTTCTGTCCGCTCGGCCCGGTGATCGTGACCAAGGACGAGATTGCCGACCCCGAGGATCTGCAGCTGACCACGACCCTAAACGGCGTGGTCATGCAGTCGACGAATACGGATGACCTGCTTTTCAAGCTGCGGCAGCTAATAAGCTACTTCTCGAAATTTTACCGCTTCAGCCCGGGAGACGTCATCACCACCGGGTCACCGTCGGGTGTGGGGGCCGGCCGCAAGCCGCCGGTCTTCATGAAGCCGGGCGACGTGATCGAGGTCGAGATTTCGGGCATCGGCAAGCTCAGCAATACCATCGCTGCGGCGTAGGGAGGACGAGACATGCTGTTTGCCATCGCACGGCGAGACAAGCCGGGCATGGGCGACAGGCGGGCCGAGTTGCTCGCCGCCCATGCCGACTATCAAAAGGCGTTCATGCCGTTGATTATTTTCGGGGGCGGTTTGGTCGAGGATGGGACCGACGTCGAGAACTTCGTCTATGGCGAAGAGGGCATCAAACAGGTGACTGGAAATGTCCTGGTGCTCGACGTCCTGGATCGCGCGGCGGCGGAAGCCTTCCACGCGAATGACCCCTACACGCTGGGCGGGGTCTTCGAGACGGTGATTATCGAGCCGTTCCTGCAGCGGGTGCCGGCACTCAAGTCTGGATGAAGGCCTTCGCCATCTTGTACATGGCGTAGTCGATCAGCTTGCCCTCGACCTTGATGGCGGCGATGCCTTTCGCCTCGGCTTCTTCGAAGGCCGCGACGACCTTGGTGTAGTAGGCGACTTCCTTCTCGCTTGGGGCATAAGCCCGGCGCGCGGTCGCGATCTGGTTGGGGTGGATCAGCGTCCGTCCGTCGTAGCCAAGGCGCTTCGACAGGCGGCAGTCGGCGAACAGGTCGTCGTCATTGCCGATATCGCTGAAGGCACCATCCAGCACATAGGGCAGGCCCGCCGCCCGGGAATCGAGCAGCACTTTGGAGCGGGCATAGAGCATTTCGGTACCTTCGACCGACCAGGCGCATTTCAGGTCCCGCTGCAGGTCGGCGTCCTCGGCGCTGCCGAACGCCACGCTCTCGATCCGCGTGGCGGCGCTGGCGCAATCGAAACAGCGGACGACGCCGAGGGCCGTCTCGATCAACAGGATCAGCTTGATCGAATCCGGCTCCAGGCTGCGCTCGCGCTCCAGCCGCGTGATGATGGCGTCGACATGCTGGACGGTCGCGACGTCCTCGGCCATGGGATAGATGACCGCGCCCAGGTCGGCCGAGACGATGGCCTCGAGGTCGGCCTCGATATTCTCCGGCTCGCTGTTGACCCGGACGAGGGCTTCGATATCGAGGGTCGGAATGATCTGGCCCACTTCGGCCCGGACCTCGGCCTTCAACTGCACCGGAACCGTATCCTCGAGGTCGATGATGATCGCGTCCGGTTTGTACCGGGCGGCCTTGCGCATGAGATCGGGCTTGGTGCCCGGCGTGTAGAGGGTGATCAGGGGATTGGTCATGGGACGGTCCGTTGCAATCGCTAAATGATGTCGTCTTGTTCGAGGGCGGCGATCTCGTCGGCCGACAGGCCGAGGGCGGCGAAGACTTCCGCGTTGTCGCTGCCGATGTCCTTGCCGGCGTGGCGCACCGCGCCCGGGGTGCGGCTCAGTTTCGGGAAGATGCCTTCCATCTCCAGCGGCTCCCCGTCGCCGTCGGGTGCCGCGACAACCATCTCGCGGGCGATCGCGTGGGGGTCGACCTTCAGATCGGCGATGTTGTTGATGGGGCCGGCGGGTACCTCGTTGGCGTAAAGCAGCGCGCTGACGTCATCCAGGGTCTGTTCCGCGATCCAGGCGCCGACGAGCGGGTCGAGTTCGTCGGCGTTGGCCACGCGCAACGTGTTGTCGGCAAAGCGCGGGTCTTCGATCAGTTCGGGCTGGCCCATCGTCGTGAACAGCCGCTCGGCCGTGGACTGCGTCGACGCGGCGATGGCGATCCAGCGGTCGTCCCTGGTGCGATAGACGTTGCGCGGTGCCGAGGTGGTGTTGCGATTGCCTGTTCGGGCCGGCACCTCGCCGGTCATCTGATGGACCAGTGCGTTGGGCCCGAGCATCGAGAAGACGCTCTCCAGAATGCTCACATCGACCACCTGGCCCAGGCCGGTGCCGATGACGTCGCGGTTATAGACGGCGAACATCGCCGCGGTGGCGGCATAGAAGCCGGCGAAGCTGTCAGCCAGCGCAAATGTCGGCAGGACCGGCGGGCCGTCGGGAAAGCCGGTCATGTCGGCGAAGCCGCTCATGGCCTCCATCAGGGTGCCGAAACCGGGCTGGCTCGAGTAGGGCCCGGTCTGGCCGAACCCGCTGACCCGCACCATGATCAGACGCGGGTTCACCTTTGCCAGGTCTTCATAGTGGATGCCCCATTCCTCGAGCCGGCCGGGGCGAAAATTCTCGATGAAGATGTCGGCATCGGCGAGCATGCGGATCAGGACATCGCGACCGGCGGGCTTGGGGATGTTGAGGGTCACGAAGCGCTTGTTGCGGGCGTAATGCTTCCACCAGGGATTGATCCCGTCCTTGGTGAAACCGAATTTGCGCAACGGGTCGCCCTTGCCGGGCGGCTCGACATGGATCACATCGGCGCCGAAATCCGCCAGCAACCGGCCGCATAGCGGCGCGGCGATCACCGTGGCGCATTCAACGACTTTGAGGCCCCGCAGCGCGTGCTGAGGTGCGGTATCTGTTGTTGGCATGGGGACCCCCGGGAAGCTCGATGGCCGTTATCATCGCTGCTGGCGCCGGGTATTGGGAGTCAATTTCACGCGGAATCAGTGATCGGCATCCTGTTGCTCCATGGCGCGATAGAAGTCAGCCAGGGTCTTGCCGCGCTCGTCTCTGAAGGTATCGCCGGCGTTCGAGATGTCCGCGATCCGATCGAGGCGGAACATCCTGAAGTCGTCCCGCAGCTCGCACCAGGCGACCAGCGTCCAAACCTTGCCCCAGAACCAGAGTCCCAGCGGGCGGATGACCCGTTTGCTGGTGTGCCCTTCGGCATCGGCATAGGCGATACGCAACCGCCGTTTCGCGTCGACGGCCTGTTCCATAACGTCGATGCGGGCCCGGATCTCAGCTGTCATTTCGGGCGCAATGGCATGAATTTCTACCTTGCCGGTGCGCGTTTTCTTGGACTCCGGCAGCACGGTTTCGATTTTGACCAGCGCCTCCTCGGCGGCGCGGGCCATCGCCGCACCGCCCCAGGCGCGGATCAGCCGGGCGCCGGCGACCAGGGCGACAATCTCGTCGCGCGAGAACATCAAGGGCGGCAGGTCATAGCCATCGCGCATCAGATACCCGACACCCGCCTCGCCATCGATCGGAACGCCGCTCGCCTGCAGATCCGCAATATCCCGGTAGATTGTGCGCTCCGAGACTTCGAGGCGCGCGGCAAGCATGGCCGCGGTAACGAGCCGACCGCCGCGCAGAAACTGAACGATCTGGAACAGGCGGTCGGCGCGTCGCATCGGCTATGCGTTGTAGCTGAACAGGCCGATGGAATTGCCGTCGAGGTCACGGCAATAGGCAAAGCGGCCCGGCGGGATGGCGATCGGCTCTGAGAGTACTTCTCCGCCCGCGGTCTTCAACCGATCCAGCGCGTCCTCAAGCCGATCGGGTACCACCATATGGATGGTCGGGCCGGTATCGGTCGGTGCCGGGGTGCCCGGATACAGGTGGCCCGCGACGCCGGTGTCATCCCCTGTCGGGAAGATTGCCATGGGGTTCGGGCCGGTATCGTCCATCTTGAGCTCGGTGTTGAAGACCTGATTGTAGAAACCGACGGCGCGATCCATGTCGGTCACGGGAATTTCGGTCCATACGGTGAAGTTGTCAGGAGTAAAGGTCATTGCTGTGGCTCCGTAAAGGTTGGGATGCCGGCAATGTGGCACAGGCCTCCTGACAGCATCCTGTCAGGAGTGTGGCGGTACTTCGGGGGTATCTCAGATGGCCGATTGCTTGCCAAATCACCGGCCCCGGCAGTAACTGGGCGGCAGAGATTGTCGATGGATGGGGGGAAACATGGGCGTTGTTACAGATGTCATTCTGCCGCTTGCGCTGGCATTCATCATGTTTGCGCTGGGGCTCGGACTCACGCTGGACGATTTTGCGCGTGTCGCTCGGCGCCCGCGGGATTTCATCGTCGGCGCGCTCTCTCAGATCGTCCTGCTGCCGCTGGTGGCGTTTGCGCTGGTCAGTGTCTGGTCTCTGCCGCCCGAGTTGGCGCTCGGCGTGATGATCATCGCGGCCGCACCCGGCGGTGTGACCTCGAATATCCTGACGGCGTTTGCCCGCGGCGACGTGGCGCTTTCGATCTCGCTGACGGCGGTGATCAGCCTGCTCAGCGTGCTGACAATTCCGATCGTGGTCGTGTTCGCCTACGGACAGCTGATTGGCGGCGAGGCGGGCGATGTGTCTGTCACCAAAACGGCCATCAGCGTCTTCGTGATCGTCACGGTTCCGGTCACTATGGGCCTCGCCGTGCGGCACTTTGCAGAAAGCGCGGCGATCAAGATCGAACCGTTAGCCCGCCAGGTCTCGGCGGTGCTTTTCGTGCTGGTGCTGGCCGGCGCGATACTCCAGGAACGTGCCAACATCGTGGAGTATTTTGCGCAAGCCGGGTTGATAACGCTGGTGCTGAACGTGGTGATGATGGTGCTCGCCTATATTATCGCCCGCATGTTTGCCTCGGGCGTCAAACAACGGATCGCGATCTCCATTGAGTGCGGCCTGCAGAACGGCACGCTGGCTATCGCGGTCGCCACATTGCTGTTCGGCGGTGGTCTCGCCGTCGTTCCCGCGGCGACCTACAGCCTGATCATGTTTGCCACCGCGCTGATCTATATTGGCTTGTTGCGACGGGGGACCCAGGCATGACAGACGAAATCGATCTCACCGATCGCGATGTATTTGCCGTCTGGACCACGGATACAATTCGCTACGGGGACCTCGACCCGAATCTGCACGTCAACAATGGCGCGATAAATCAGTTCTTCGAAGACGGCCGGGTGAACTTTCGCCAGCAACGCCTGTCCAGCACCGATGGGGACAAGCTGACAGGTTTCGCAGTGGTGAAGTTTTCCGTCAGCTACCGCGCGCCGGCTCACTATCCGGGGACGGTGGAAATCGGCACCGTCGTCACCCGTGTCGGGGGATCGTCCTATGGACTGGGACAAGCAGTTTTTCTGGATGGTGCATGTGTGGCGACCGCGGAAGTCGTGACTGTGCATTTCGACCCTGAAACGTCGAAGTCCAAACCGCTTCCCGACGGCATCAGAGTGGCTCTCGAAACGGCGATGATCGGGCTGCCGGGGGGCTAATTCTCTCCAGCGGCGCTCCGTTTGCATGATTCCCGTTTACCGGCCGAGATTGATCTGGGTCACTTGAGTAGCCTCCCGAAAAGGTAGACTGGAGGTTCATGTGTAAACCAGGCGCGGGGAGAAGCCGGTGGAACATCAGGACAAAGGAAAACCTCAGGATGCCGGGCCTGTGGAGCCCGAGGTGCGCGAGGAAGGGTTTGCTCGTCTGCTACCGGTCGCTGAAGTGCCGAATGCCGGGGCGCCTGCTGAACAGCATCCTACACTTCCGGCAGCCAATGCCGAAGCTGCCGGTCCGGATGCGCTCGACCAGGCATCGCACCCGGCCTCTACCGTGCGTAACCTGACGGCGAGGAATTTGAACCGTGACGAGGTGCGCCGTCTGTTTGAGACCGGTGAGTATCCCTATCGACAGCGCATGGGCGTGCGGGCGTACGAGAAGAAGAAGGCCCAATTGCAGGTCGAGCTTCTCAAGGTTCAGGACTGGGTCAAGGAAAGCGGGCAGCGAATTGTCATTCTTTTTGAAGGCCGGGATGCGGCCGGCAAGGGTGGCACGATCAAGCGGTTCATGGAGCACCTCAACCCGCGTGCCGCGCGCGTGGTGGCGTTGAACAAACCGTCCGACCGCGAGCGCTCTCAATGGTTCTTCCAGCGCTATATCGAACACCTTCCCAGTGCTGGGGAGATCGTGCTGTTCGATCGCTCCTGGTACAACCGCGCGGGTGTGGATCGCGTGATGGGTTTCTGTACGCCGAATGAGTATCTGGAGTTCATGCGGCAGACTCCCGATCTGGAACGCATGCTGACGCGAAGCGGTATCCTGCTCTACAAATACTGGTTCTCTGTCACCCAGGCCGAGCAGTTGCGGCGGTTCAAGTCGCGCGAGACCGATCCGCTGAAACAATGGAAATTGTCGCCGATCGATCGGCAATCACTGGACAAATGGGAAGATTACACCGAGGCCAAGGAGGCGATGTTCTTCTACACCGACACCGCGGATGCGCCATGGACAATCATCAAGTCGGATGACAAGAAGCGTGCGCGGCTGAATTGCATGAGCCATTTTCTGTCATCGTTGAATTATCCGGGCAAGGACCATGACGTCGTCGGGCAACCCGACCCGTTTATTGTGGGGTCGAGCCTGCACGTGATCGGTCAAAGCGAGCACATCCTCGGCAAGAGTTTGCACCCCGACAAGCGGCGTAAAACCTAGTTCGCTTGGCCGCTAGTGCGCGGCGACTTCCACGGGCGCATCACCCTTCAACTGTGTGCGGTGCATGATGCGCCGGGCTTGCGCGTCGAACGGGTCGCGTCTGTGCATCGTGCAGCGATTGTCCCACATTAACAGGTCGCCGGTTTGCCAGCGGTGGCGATAGGTGAACTCTTCGCGGGTGCAATGTTCCCAGATTCGGTCGAGCAGGGCCTCGCTGGCTGCGACGGTCTCGCTGACGACCCACGCGTGCAGGCGGCGCCCCAGAAAAAGAGCGGGGTTTCCGGATGTTTGCGAACAATTGGATGGCGTGCGCCGGGTGCACCGCTGACATCTTCGAAAGCGGTGTGGTTCGACCGCAGATTGCCCGCGCTGTCGTGGCTGGAATCGTGATTGAGGGACTTGCCCGCGATCGCTGCGCGCAGATCCGGCGGGAGGCCATCGAGCGCGGCATACATGCTCATGAAGCAGGTGTCGCCGCCGGTCTCGGGCACCTCGAGGCTGAAGAGAAGGCTGCCCGGGGGCGGCTGA
>JAQCFD010000167.1 GCA_027618305.1 Pseudomonadota bacterium | reverse complement strand
CCTGACGGCAGGTCTTAAATTCGCGCGTCGGCGCACTAAGTACGAAGGTGAGAACCACATATTGGACGATTCAGGTGGCGAAAGACCCCTATGAAGCCCTCGGTTTGAGCCGGGATGCGTCTGCAAACGAGATTCGCAAGGCGTATCACAAGCTGGCCAAGGCAAATCATCCTGACCTGAAGCCCGGCGACAAGGCGGCCGAGGCGCGTTTCCTGGAAGCGCAGGCCGCGTATGACATCGTCGGTGACAAGGACAAGCGCGCGCGGTTCGATCGGGGCGAGATCGATGCCGAGGGCCATGAACGTGTCGAGCAGCCCTCCTACCGTCACTATGCGGAGGCCGGTGGCGACCATCCGTATCATTCTGCCGACGGCTACGCCGATATGGGTGACATGTTCTCGGACCTGTTCGGTCGCACCCGGTCCGGCGGACAGACAATCCGTATGCGCGGGGGTGACGTCCGCTACGTGTTTGATGTCGATTTTCTCGATGCGGCGCGCGGCACGAAGTCCCGGATCACGATGCCTGATGGCAAGGCCCTCGACCTCGCGATCCCAGCTGGAATGCGGGACGGGCAGGCGTTACGCCTGAAGGGCAAGGGCGCACCCGGGCTGGGCGGTGGTCCCGCGGGCGATGCTCTGGTCACGGTGCATGTCAGACCGCACAAATTGTTTCGCCGGCAAGGCAACGACGTTCACATCGATCTGCCGATCGCGCTGCATGAGGCCGTGCTCGGCGCGAAGGTGCGTGTGCCGACGATCGACGGCCCGGTCGCCATGAACATCCCAAAAGGTTCGAACAGTGGGGCGCGCCTGCGGCTGAAGGGAAAAGGTGTCCCGGGCGGCAAGTCAGGTGGGCGCGGCGATCAGCACGTGACGTTGAAGGTGGTGCTTCCCGACGACCCCGACCCGGACCTTGTGCAGTTCCTCGACGAATGGTCGAAGCAGCATGGCTACGACCCAAGATTGGACATGGAGGTCTGAACGATGCGCGAATCCGAGGTGTTGCAAATAATATCGGATGTGCGTCGCGTCGAGCTTCGGCGCTGGGTGGACCAGGGTTGGGTGTTGCCGGAAACGCGAAGTGGCGAACTCTGGTACCGGGAGATCGATATCGCGCGGCTTCGGCTGGTCCGGGAAATACGGCGTGACATGGCGATCGCCGAAGAGGGGGTGCCGACGGTTCTTTCGTTGATGGATCAGGTATATGGTTTGCGAAAGGAATTACGCCGTCTGGCGGAAGCGGTGGACGCCCAGCCGGGCCAGGTCAAGAAAGCAATCGCGGAGCATCTGCGCGAGGGCTAGGCGAGCTGGTATCCCGTCCACCCGTGCGGGAGGAAAGCCATGCACAAGGTCGCGACATTCGACAACGCCATGTTGGCGCCGCATCCCAAATATGGCGCCCACGCGCACGGGCTGAACTGGGCGCCCTTCGTCGAGCATGCCGACGAGACGGTGCATATATCCTACGGCATTATCGAGGTCACGCCGGGCGGCGAGACTGAGCTCACGATTCAGGCCCATGAAACCGGCATGTACGTGACCGAGGGCGAGATCGATGTGATCCGCGAGGGCCGGGCGTACCGCCTGGTTGCCGGCGACTTCATGCTGATACCGACCGGCATTGCCCATGCCTACCGCAACGCCGGATCGGCGGCGGCGCGCTGGGTCGAGATGTGCGCGCCCCAGCCCAAGGCGCCGGACGCCTGGCAGGATATCTGGTTTGACGGTGCGGCCGACTGGCCGGACGCGCCGGCGTTGATCAACCTGGCGGACCGGCGCGATCAGATGGTCGGGCATTACGACATCGCGCAGCACACGCCGCCGCTGACAATCACGCCGGATCTGGATGGCTTTTCCCAACGCATGATGATCGACGACGTGTTCGGCGCCGTGCACTTCAATATGTTCGTCATCAATTTTGCCAATGGCGGCATTTGCAATCACCATGACCATGCCTTCGAAGAGGCGTATTACGTGTTGGGTGGCGAGGTCGATATCGTCTTCGACGGGCAGGAATATCTGCTAAAGAAAGGCGACTTTGCCTGGACCGGTGTGGGGGCGCAGCATGCGTTCTTTCCCCGCGAAGGGACGCCGGTGCATTGGCTGGAAATTCAGGCGCCCCAGCCGCCGCTGCGTGAAGGCGTACGTTTCTACAGCCCGTGGGACAATTTCACGAATGTCCTGAAGTTTTAGTGTCCTGGGGGCCCCACGCCCTGAAGTTCCAGTCTGTAACCCTTTTTCAGTGAGATCCCATGTCCGAGCCCGCACCCCTGACCATCCGCTTGAACCCCGCCGATAATGTCGTCGTTGCGCGGGCCGAGGTCATGCCCAACACCGCCATTCCCGGTGAAGGCGTCACCACGAATGCGCCGATCCCCCGTGGCCATAAGATCGCGACGCGGCCCATTGCCAAGGGTGAGACGATCGTCAAATACGACCAGATCATCGGGTTCGCCGCGCACGACATCAAGCCGGGCGACCATGTCCACACCGACAATTGCGAGTTCCGGGTGGTCGATCGCGATTATCAGTTCGCCACCGATTTGCGCGAGACGGAGATGGTGCCCGAGGCCGAGCGCCGTACGTTTGAAGGCTATGTGCGCAAGAACGGATCGGTCGGCACCCGCAACTATATTGGCATTCTGACGTCGGTGAATTGCTCGGCGACGGTCGCGCGTTACATCGCGGATTCGTTCAACGCGACCGGCAAGCTCGACGACTATCCCAACATCGATGGCGTGTCCGCCTTCGTGCATGCAACCGGTTGCGGCATGGCCGATTCCGGTGACGGCTATGCCAACCTGCAGCGCACCTTGTGGGGTTATGCGCGCCATCCGAACTTTGCCGGCGTGCTGATTGTCGGGCTGGGTTGCGAGGTGAACCAGATCCCGTTCCTGCTCGATGCGTATGGGCTGGAGCTCAACGATACGTTCCAGACCATGACGATCCAGGAATCTGGCGGCACGCGGAAGACCGTGGACCAGGCCATCGAACGGATCAGCACGATGCTCGCGCCGGCCAACGCGGCGACACGTTCGACCGTATCCGCGAGCGAGCTCACGGTCGCACTCCAGTGCGGCGGCTCGGATGCGTATTCGGGTATCACCGCCAATCCCGCCTTGGGCAACGCGGTCGACCGGCTGGTCGCAAATGGGGGGACCGGCATTCTTGCCGAGACGCCGGAAATCTATGGCGCCGAGCATCTGCTGACCCGCCGGGCGATCAATGCCGAGGTCGGTCAGAAGCTGGTGGACCGGATCAAATGGTGGGAGGACTACACCGCGCGCAACCATGGCTCGATGGACAACAACCCGTCGCCGGGCAACAAGGCCGGCGGCCTGTCGACGATTCTCGAGAAGTCACTGGGAGCCGCAGCTAAGGGTGGCACGACCAACCTGAACGGCGTTTACAAGTATGCCGAGCCGATCGACACCAAGGGCTTCGTGTTCATGGATTCCCCCGGCTTCGACCCGGCCTCGATCACCGGCGAAGTCGCGTCGGGCGCGAATCTGGTCTGCTTCACCACCGGCCGCGGCTCGGTCTATGGCTGCAAGCCGTCGCCGTCGATCAAACTCGCGACCAACACCCAGATGTATAACAGCATGTCCGAGGATATGGACATCAACGCCGGCAAGATCGCCGACGGCGAGGCCACCATCGAGGAAGTGGGCCTCGAGATCTTCGACTACATGCTCGATATTGCCAGCGGCACGCAGTCGAAGTCCGAAGCGCTCGGGTTTGGCGATAATGAGTTCATCCCCTGGCAAGTCGGCGCGGTGATGTAGCGCGCGGGTGGTGTTCTACACAGCTTCATCCTTCGTCAGGCTCAGGATGAGGTCATCCGCATTTCCTCATGCTGAGCCTGTCGAAGCATGAGCTTAGGGCGAATGGACCATGTTTGATCTTTCGGACCGAGTGGCGCTCGTCACCGGCGGCGGACGCGGCATCGGTGCGGCGATCTCGCACGCGCTGGCGGACGCCGGCGCGGCGGTGGCCGTGAACTATGTTGCGAACGCGGACGCCGCGCAGGAAACCGTTTCAGCGATCGAGGCGGCGGGTGGCCGCGCGGTGCCCGTGCAGGGCGATGTCACGGTCAACGACGAGGTCGTGCGCATGGTGAGCACAGCCGAGGCCGAACTCGGGCCGGTCGATATTTTGATCGCAAATGCGGGGATCGGTATCCGCCAGTCGATCGAGGAGACGACCGAGGCCGATTTCAACCTGGTGATGCAGGCCAATCTGACCTCGGCATTCCTGTGTTCCCAGGCGGTTGTCGCCGGCATGCGTGAACGCGGCTGGGGACGGCTGATCTACATCACGTCAGGCGCGGCGCATAACGGCGGACGCGTCGGCCTTCACTATTCCGCCTCGAAGGGCGGGATGGAGGCGCTGGCCCGCGCCTATGCGTTGCGCCTCGTCGAGGACGGGGTGACCGCCAACTCCGTATCGCCGGTGCTCATCCATACGGACATGACGGCGACCGCTTCGCCGGAGCAGCAGGTCTTTTCGCCGCCGGTGGGCCGTATGGGGCATGTGGACGAGGTGGCGTCGGCCGTCGTCATGCTCGCCGCGAATGGTTATATGACCGGTCAGACCGTCCACATGAATGGCGGGTTGTACTTCACCTGACGGGCGGTCAGCCGTCGGTAAAATACACTTCGTCGCGATGAGGCTGCAGCAGCAGCTTGCCTCTGATCTTGCCCTCGTCAAGATGTCGGTGTGCCTCAACGGCGTCTTCCAACGGCATTTCGGCATAGATCGCCGGCGAGATCGTGCCTGCGGTGATCATTTCCATCAGCAGTTTCAAATCCGCGCCGGTTGCCTCGGGCTCATGATCGAAGGAGTGGATCGAGAACACCCGCACCGCAGGGCAGCGGGCCCAGCGCTGGGTCTGGGCGGCGAACACATCGTCCCGGGGCAGTCCCTCGATCATGCCGTAGAGCACCAGCGTGCCGTGGATCGCGAGCAGATCGAGCCGGTTTACGAAGTCGCCGCCGCCGACGGGGTCGATGAAATGATCCACACCGCACCCGCCGGTGATCTCCATGATGGAGGCTTTCAGGTCATCGGTCTTCGTGTCGATGACATGGCGCGCGCCGCGCGTGCGCGCGAATGCTGCCTTCTCGGCACCTCGTGCAAGCGCGATGGTCTCCAGGTCCGCGGCATTCGCCAGGTCGACCAGCGCGCTCCCCAGCCCGCCTGACGCGCCAACGATGGCGATTGTTTCGCCTGCGCGCGCCCGTACGCCGGAGTGCAGGATGCGGTAGGCGACCCGGTAGTTCATCAGGCAACCGGCGGCCGCCAGGTCAAAACCGGCGGGGCAGGCGAAGGCCCAGTCGGCATCGACAGCCAGATACTCGGCATAGCAGCCGCGTTCAGGCACGGCCGAGACGACGACCGGGTCGCCCTCCCGGTGGCGGGTCACGCCGGCGCCGACAGCAGCAATGGTGCCGCTCATCTCGATCCCGGGAATGGTCGGAAGTTCCGGCATCCAGGGGTAGCGGCCGTCGCGGACCAGTTGGTCCGCGAGCCCGATGCCGATCGAATGCGTCTTGACCAGGACCTGGCCGGGGGCTGGCTCGGGGCGCTCGATCTCGTCGAGCTGCAGGACATCCGGCCCGCCTGTGCGGTGCAAACGAACGGCTTTCATGATTTTCGGACCTCTGGGATTTGGGAGTTGGAAATATAACGCGCGCCAGGCGTGGGGCGTGTTGTTTATCGCTCACGCAACGGCGTAGCTGCGCGACGCACGGGCGGGAGTCCAACCCCGCTGGCCGGGCGTTCGAGCAGGACCTCGCGGCGGAACCGCAGCAGGCGGGCGGGGCGCCCACCGGTCTTGGATGTTTTCGCCCCTGTGTCCTCGACGAGGCCCTGATGCTCGACCAGGCGTCGGAAGTTCGCCTTGTGCAGTTCGACACCCGCCAGGGCCTCGACGGCGCGCTGCAGTTCCAGGAAGGTGAAGCGTGGCGGCATCAGCTCGAACACCACCGGCCGATACTTGATCTTGCCGCGCAGGCGCGAGATGGCGGTTGCGAGGATGCGGCGGTGGTCCGCCTGCAGGCTGTCGGCATCCATGATCGCGGCTTCGCGCGGGGCCCAGCAGGCCGCGCCGTCGCGATGCGCCTCGGGGACGAGCCCGATTTCGTAGAGAAGTTCGTAGCGCTCAAGGACCAGCTCCTCGTTCCAGTGACCGCCGGGCAGTCCGAAGGTCGGGCGCGCGCGTTCCTCGCGTGATTTCCGCTCGTCGCGCGGGGCCTCGGCGATCCAGCCCGCGATACCGTCGCGCACAACCGACAGGATGGCTGGCTCGCCATTGCGCCAGTCTTCCCACGGAAAGAATTCGTACCAGCTTCGCCATTCGCTGGCCTCCATGGGGCGTGGCTTGCTCTCATGCACCAGGGCGAGATAGCCGATGGAGAGCATCCGGCCCGGCTGCGCACGCGCGCTGGCATGGCGGTTGGCGTCGCCGAAACTATAGAGCTGTTCGACATAGCCCAGGTCGTAGCCGGTCTGCTCCTCGACCCACGTGCGCAGACCGGCCTCCAACGTGCGGTGGCGGGGCTCCAGCGGGCCGGAGGGTAGCGCCGCAGGCCGGGTGGCGTCAGGCTGCCGGACGAGCACGCGCGGGCCGTCAGGGGTCACGGCGACGATCACCGCCCCGAGTTCGACCGTGACGGAGTCCTTTCCCGCGCTGGCGCGGGGGCGTGGCGGATCCGCGCGGGTCATCTGCTGCGCCGTGTGGGCATCGCGAAGTCCTTGCCTCTGCATCGCGTTGAATTCGACCGAATTGGCCCCTCAGTCTTATCGCGTTCGCATCGTTTCGTCACATGTTGCGGCATCGATGGGGCGCCGTACTCGGTCGCACAACACATGCACGAACACACACGGGTTCGCGAAACTGACCGTGGTTGCGGACCGGGCCGGGCACCAAATGCAGGAAGATTTACCGGGCGACTGCGGGGCGGCGCGCGCCGGATTATTGCGCGGCCTGCGCGGCTGACCGTGCCTGGTCGTTTGGTTGCGCCTAGTCGGTTGATTGCAGGGGGCGCACGAAGGTCGTCAGGCGTGTTGCGACGGCGGTCACCTGATCCCACGCATCGCTCTCCACGGTGAACAGCGCGAGACCCGCGGCGGGATAACCGCGCATCATATCCCGTATTGCTTCGTCGTCGGGTGAGGGGCCGGCGAGCATCCGAGCGAGTTCTTCTAGCCCCGGATTGTGTGCGATCACCAAGGCGGTCTCGGCTGTGTTTGGCAACGCCCCGATGCGCGCCAGCAGGGTGCCCGGTGCGGCGAGGTAGAGGTCCTCACATATATCGAACGACGGCGCGCGCTGCAGGTTATCGCGCAGGAATTCCCATGATTGCCGGGTGCGCAGCGCCGACGAGACCAGCACATGGTCCG
>JAQCFD010000166.1 GCA_027618305.1 Pseudomonadota bacterium | reverse complement strand
GTATCTGTTCCGCGGTGTCGAGATCCGCTGGTCGTGCGACCCCGAAATCGCGGTCGCCGAGGACATTCCCGAGGCCGAAAGCTTCCAGTTCGCGGACGGCATTCTCGATTATCTGCGCACTACCTTGGGCGAACGCCCGCTTGTCGGGGCCGACATCTTCGCCGGACGCACCGACCTGAATGGCACAACCGGGCGCATCGAATGGGCCGTGTGCTGGCCGGCCGATGGCGAAGGCTTCGTCAGCGCCTACTGCAACACGGTCCCCACGCCGGAAGGTGGAAGCCATGTCGCCGGCATCCGCGGCGCGCTCACCCGTTCGCTGAAGGGCTATGGCGAGCTCACCAACAACCGCAAGGCCAGCCAGCTCACCTCCGACGACATCGCCGACGGCGCGGCGATCGTGCTGTCGTTGTTTATCTCCGAGCCGCAATTCCAGGGTCAGACCAAGGAAAAGCTCTCGATGCCCGAGGCCGCGCGGATCGTCGAGACCCAGATCAAGGATCATTTCGACCATCATCTGTCCAACGACCGGCAGAATGCGGACGCCTTGCTGGAATGGGCCATCGAACGGGCCGAAGAGCGCAAACGCCGGCGCGAAGACCGGGCGATGAAACGCAAGACCGCGGGCCGCAAGTCGCGCCTGCCCGGCAAGCTAGCCGATTGCACCCGCAGCACCGCGGAGGGTACAGAAATCTTCCTCGTCGAGGGCGACAGTGCGGGCGGCTCCGCCAAACAGGCGCGTAGCCGCGCGACCCAGGCCATTCTGCCGCTGCGGGGCAAAATTCTGAACGTCGCCAGCGCATCGGCCGACAAGCTGCGCGGCAACCAGGAACTGACAGATCTGACCCTGGCGCTCGGCTGCGGGTCGGGCAAGACCTTCGACCTGTCGAAGCTGCGTTACGAACGCGTCGTCATCATGACCGACGCGGACGTCGACGGCGCCCATATCGCGGCGCTGCTCATGACATTCTTCTACCGCGAGATGCCGGAGCTCGTAACCAAGGGGCATCTGTTCCTCGCGGTGCCGCCGCTCTACCGCCTCGCCAAGGGTGGCGACGTGGTCTACGCGCTGGACGATGCCGACCGGGAACGCCTGATGGCCGAGCATTTTTCTGGCGGCGGCAAGGTCGAGATCAGCCGTTTCAAGGGCCTGGGCGAAATGCCCCCGGCCCAGCTGCGTGACACCACGATGGACCCCGAAAAACGCCAGATGATCCAGGTGGCCCTGCCGAGCGCGACGGACGCCGACGCCTCAAGGGCCCTCGACGCCAAGGATACAGCCCAACTGGTCGAACAGCTGATGGGCCGCAAGCCCGAGCTTCGGTTCAGGTTCATCCAGGACAACGCCAAATTCGTGGCCGATCTCGACGTTTAGACGCACAAACACGCAACTGTGCCCGGCCTCAATTTGGCCAAACTTCGACCCGACACTACATTTGACAACGGCCTTGGCCGTTTTTGCCGCTTGCCCGGCAGCAACGAAGCAATCTTGGACCAATTTCACAGGCCTGGAGTTTCGAACATGCTCAGCAAGCCCCGTTTCCCCGTAAAACGATCCCTGGCAATCACCGCATTGGTGGCGTTGACCGCATGCACCGGCGTGACCGTGTCCCGCGTCGATCATGCCTTGCAATACGACCCGTTACAGGCCTCCGCGGCCGGCGGCGGCGATCGGCAAATGCAGGTCGTCGTCCTGGGTAATCCCTTCGGTATTCCACAGGGAGAGCTGGAAAAGGCGGTCATCGACGCCATGCAAACCGGCGCAGTCGGTCTCTCCCTCAATTTCGCGATCAATCCGGAAAACCCCGATCCCAGCCGGCCTTACCGGGTCGTGCTCGCGTTCAACCCGGAGGCGATGCGCGATTCGGAGAAGCTGTGCGCAGTGGGAGACGGTCTGAAAACCACGACCTCTGCGAACGGCAAGCTGACCCTGATGGGCGCATTCTGCTCCACGGATAGCTATCTGAGCCATGGCATCGCGCGGGCCAGCGACGTCGGCAGTGCCGGCAGCGCGACCTTCGACGACATGATTTTCCAGCTCACCGCATCGCTGTTTCCGGGCCGAAACCCCCACGACCAGTCGGCCGGCGAACCGCCGATTCCCGCGAACTGATGACGTCTAATTGTAGGTCAGCCACTGGCGCATCAGCGCCGTGGCTGCCTGGGGCCGTTCCATCGTCGACAGATGTCCGCAATCCTCGATCACGGCGAGCCGTGATCCGGGTATCGCGGCGGCCATCTCCCGGTGAAGTTCGAGCGGCGTCAGCGCATCCTGACGCCCGCACATCACCAGGGTCGGGACACCATATTCGATGAGAAACGGGCGGCTGTCAGGGCGACTCATGATCGCGTGTTGCTGACGAATAAATGCATCAGAACCAATATGTTCTGCCATTTTCTTTATATCGTCAGTTAATTTTGTTTCGACCAGCCGGTCCTCGTGCACGAGGATCGGCAGCAGCCGGTCCGTCACGCCACGAAACTTCCCGTATTTGCTCATGTCGATCAGCTGCCCGCGACGTACCAACTGCTCGGGCGTGTCCGGTCGGGCGGACGTGTCGATCAACGCCAGCCGGCGCACGCGCCCGGGGGCCCGGCGCATGATCGCGTGGGCCACATAGCCCCCCATCGACAGGCCCGCGAGCGCAAAATGATCGGGCGCGGAGGCGAGCACGTTGTCGGCCAGCTCATCGACCGTCTCGGCGCCCGTGATATCGGCGACCATACACGCAGCAAGATCGGAGAGATGCGCGGCCTGATGAGCCCACAGCTGCGCATCGCAGAGCAGCCCCGGAATAAGCACAAGATTTTCGGTCATTCGGAGGTCTCCATCGGCACACGGCGTCCTGGCAACAGTGCACCCGCCCCGTGGGCGCGCCACAAAATTCGGTAAGCCCGTTCGAGTTTGCGCGCAAACGCGTCGCTGCCATCCACCGTTTCGACAGCCGCCTGCAACGCGGTTCTGTAATTTATCAACTGATCAATAGTGTTCGCCAGCTCGACGGCCTTCGCGACATAGTCGGCGGCATTATCGACCACCAGATCGCCGATACCGTATGCCTCGCACAGGCTCGCCCCGACCCGCGCCGGCATCGCCGGACCGGCACAAGTCAGCACGGGTACACCCTGGGCAATCGCGTCGGCGGCGGTGGAATGGGCGCCATAGACAAACGTGTCGAGGAACAGGTCCGCATGGCGGTGGCGGGCAAGATGATCGGACATGGCAGGCACAGTCGGTGCGAGCACGAGCCGATCGGGATCGATCCCCGCCGTCCGGGCTGCCGTTCTGAGGTTCTGCGACGTCGACGCCGCAGGTTCACGCAGCCAGAGCACCGAGCCGTCCACCCGCGCGAGTATGTCCATCCAGGCGGTGAAGGTCTGCGAATCGATCTTGGGCGAGACGTTGAAGGCACAGAAGACGAACCCCTCCTCGGGCAGCCCGTGGTCCGATCGCGTACCGCCCTCGCCCACGGCCGCATCGAACCGGTTGAGCGGCATGAACGTGCCCGGGAGATGGGCGACGGCCTCGGCAAAATTCCCTACTGCGCGCTCCGGCAAAACAATGTTGTCGGCCAGTAGAGCGTCGTTGAGGCCGCCGGATGACCCGCAATAGCCGAGCCAGCCGATCTGCAGCGGTGCGGCTCTGGCGGCCATAATCTCGGGTCGGGCGCCGCGCGTGAATCCGCCCAGATCCACGAGGATGTCGATCCCGGACTCGCGAATACGCGCCGCCCCGTCACCCGCCGACATCTGCGAGACATCCACGACCCGTCCGACGCCGCCGAAAATCGCCTTCTGCACATCGCTCCCGTCGGGCGGTGCCAGGATGAACGCCGTAACGTCGAACGCCGCATTGTCATGGCGCGGGAGCAAATCCGCCATCAAACGACCCACGGGGTGCTGACCGAGATCGGCGGAGAGATAGCCGACGCGCAATTTTTCGGCACCGCCGTTGTTCACCACAGGGTCCACAACAGGCGCGGCAGCGTGCACCACAGCCGATTTCCGCAAGACGGCGGCCCGGGCTGCACTCACCCGGTTCAGCGCGGATTGCGGGAATGGCAGGTACATCGCAATCAGCGGCGACAGCCCGGACAGAATATCCGTATCCGCATCGAGCAGGCGCTTGAAGTTCGCGATCAGTTTGGGGTGGTCCACCCAGTCGCAGGCATATAGCGTCGTATAGAAAAGTTGTGCCGCAGCCCTTACGAAACCGGGGTCGAGTTTCAGGGCCCGCCGAAAACATGCCCCCGCCGCCGCATAGTCATGCAGCGCGGCCAATGTCACACCGAGGCTGTGCTGCACCTCCGGGTCGTTCGGTGAAATTCGGGCCGCCGCCTCCAGCGTTTCGCGTGACGCGTCCAGCTGATCGGCCTGACGATAGAGGTTGCCCAGATTGGCCAGGACGTGCGCATGCCCGGGTGAGAGGCCACGCGCGTGCTCCAGATGTTCGATCGCTTCGAACTGTCGGCCGGCCAGGGCGAGCGCACCGGCGAGATTGAATTCAAACTCTGGGTCGTCGGGATTGTGCCGGCACGCCGTTTCATAGTCCGTCACGGCACCGCCGACATCGCCGAGATCCAGACGCAGCTTGGCCAGATTGGCGCGTATCCGACCGTCCTCCGGCGCCAGCGCGACGGCCCGTTCGAGCAGGCTGAGCGCCGCCTCCGGTACCCCCGTCTGGGCAAGGAGGATGCCCTTGAGCTGCAGGACTTCGGCGTTTTCCGGATCAATTGCGAGGACGGAATCATACAATCGTGCAGCAACATCGAGCGCGCCATCGCGATGCTTTTGCCGGGCATCGGCGACAATCTCGTCCAGATCGCTACGGGAATCATCCATCGCGCCCTTCTTTCAGAATCATCCAATGCATGCAACTACCAATGGAATTACTGGACTTTCCGGTACTTCACGCCCATTTTCCGCTCAACACGCGCCAGTGCGCGATTTCAACACAGACGAGCAATATGAAATTTGAAGAAATGGGTCTGAGCGACCCACTATTAAGCGCTATTGAATCCGCGGGTTACGAGAACCCCACACCGATCCAAGCGGAAGCCATTCCCCATCTTTTGATGGGACGCGATATTATCGGTATCGCCCAGACAGGCACCGGCAAGACGGCGAGCTTTACCTTGCCGATGATCGAAATTCTCTCCACCGGACGAGCACGCGCGCGCATGCCGCGCAGCCTGATACTGGAGCCGACCCGCGAACTCGCGGCACAGGTCGCGGAAAACTTTGAAGTTTACGGCAAGAACCACAAGCTCAGCATGGCGCTGTTGATTGGCGGCGTGTCGTTCTCCGACCAGGAAGACAAACTCGACCGCGGCGTCGATGTGCTGATCGCCACCCCCGGCCGCCTGCTCGACCATTTCGAGCGCGGCAAGGTCCTGCTCGCCGATATACGGGTGCTTGTGGTCGACGAAGCCGACCGGATGCTCGACATGGGTTTCATTCCCGACGTCGAGCGCATCATCAAGCTCCTGCCGCAAATCCGGCAGACGGCGATGTTCTCGGCCACGATGCCATCAGAAATCAAGCGGCTGACCGACGCCTACATGATGAACCCACGAACGGTTCAGGTCGACGCCCAGGCCTCCGCCGCCCAGACCGTGACCCAGGGTCTCCTGCGCGTCAGCGGCGGCTTCAAGGAGAAGCGCGCCGCGCTGCGTAAACTGATCCGCGACAGCGGCGTGCGGAACGCAATTGTATTCTGCAATCGCAAACGCGATGTCGCGACCCTCGAAAAATCGCTCCGCACACACGGCTTCAACGCCGCGGGACTGCATGGCGACATGCACCAGAGTGCGCGCATGGAGACACTGGCAAAATTCCGTGATGGTGAAATCGAACTGCTTGTTGCCAGTGATGTGGCCGCTCGCGGTCTCGACATCCCCAACATGAGCCATGTCTTCAACTTCGACGTCCCGATGCATGCCGAGGACTATATCCATCGCATCGGCCGCACCGGCCGTGCCGGCAAGGAAGGCCATGCCTATACGCTGGCGACCCGCGATGACGTCAAGTTCCTGGGTGGGGTTGAACGTTTGCTGGGCAAACCGATCCCGCCAATCAGCGCATCCGGTATCCCATCCGCCGGCGAAACGTCAGCCGACAATCGGCCTGCTGCCGATCAGCCGGACGATCAGGAGCAACCCAAGTCGCAGAGCGTAAAGGGTTCGGAGACCGCAGAAGAAAAGAGCGAAGCGCCACGCCGGCGGCGACGCAGCCGACGCAAGGCGGCACCCGACGCTCAAAGCCAGGGTGAAGACGTACCGCAGGAAGCCAGCGAACAGCTTGACGCCGGCGATTCGCCGGAAGCCAGTGAATCGCCGGAAGCCAGTAAATCGTCGGAAGTCAGCGAACCTCAGGAAGCCCGCGAACCTCGAAATGCCCGCGCGCCACGCAAGTCCCGTGAACCACGCAAAGCGCGTGAACCCCGCGAGGTTCGCCAACCGGTGCGCAGCGATACGTCACGCGACGCGCCGGCCAGAGCCCCGCGCATACGCGACGACGACCATGACGACGCGAGCGGCCCTGCGTTCGGGAATGACGAAACACCGGCGTTTCTTTTGCGCTAGACTCTCACCTCGCTTCAGCAACGAACGACTTTGTGATGCAGACAATTTTTGTCCAGGTGAAATGCGAGCTCGGCAAGGCCTATGAGGTGGCCGATGAAGCCGCGTTGAACATCGATCAGGTCTCCGAGGTTTACTCAACCTCGGGTCAGTTCGATCTTCTGTTGAAGTGCTACCTCGCCGACGAAACCGATATAGGCCACTTCGTGACCAGCAACATCCAGACGCTGGAAGGAGTCGCCGACACCTTCACCACCATTACATTCAAAGCATTCACCTGACGGTCCCCACCGGCCGAACTGCGGGGGCTGCAGCGGATCCCTCGGCGCTTGCCCAACAGCACGGCCGGCACAGGCTGGATAACTCCATTCCCAACGACGGACCAGTTTCATGAGCGAAATCGAACTTCCCGAGCTCCGGGGCGAACACCTCTTCACCGCCAAATTCGATGTGGCGACCCCGACCGTTCTTGAAAACACGCCCTACGGCACGCGCATCATCGCGGGCATTAACGGCGGCTCGTTCGAAGGCCCCAGGATGCGAGGTACCGTCGCGCCGGTCCCGGCAGGCGACTGGATACTGATCCGCAATGACGGCGCCTGGCAGATGGATGTCCGGCTGACCCTGGTGACGGACGACGACCACCACATCTTCATGACCTATCGCGGCGTGCGTCACGGGCCGAAAGACGTGCTCGATCGTCTGTCCAGGGGTGAGCCCGTTGATCCGTCGGAGTATTATTTTCGCAACACGCCCTGGTTTGAAACCGGGACGGGAAAATATGACTGGCTCAACCGGATCGTCGCTGTCGCGACCGGCCACCGGTTCCCCGAGGGGCCGACCTACAAGGTCTACGAAATCCTCT
>JAQCFD010000165.1 GCA_027618305.1 Pseudomonadota bacterium | reverse complement strand
CCCAACCATTGCGCAAACTACTTCGAAAACGCTGGATATGCTTCCGTCAAAATATGAAACGCTCTAGAGGCGCGGGAGACGTGAATTCATGCCTACGCCTGTCCTGGGCGCGGGTATCCGATGCCGGTGGCTGTTTCAGTCCGCCTTGGTCGTCCGGTTCATTAGCGGCAGGTAGATCGCATAGGGCAGCAGCCGCAGTGTCTTCAGCATCCAGGTGAAACGCTTCGGGAACGTGATTTCGAACCGGCTTGTCAGCAGCCCGCGGTAGAACTGTTCGACCGCCTTGTCGACCGGCATCAGGAACGGCATCGGGAAGGTATTTTTGTCGGTCAGCGGCGTCTTGATGAAGCCGGGATTGACGATCTGCACGGCGATGCCGTGATCGCCGAGTTCCATGCGCAGTGCCTCGCACATATTGATCAGGGCCGCCTTGGTCGCGCCATAGGCCGACGCCGTGCGCAGGCCGCGATATCCGGATACCGAGCCGACAACGGCGATCCGGCCGGATTTGCGGGATACCATGCCGGGGATGACGGCTTCCAGTACCCGGACCGTCCCCATGACGTTGAGGTTGAACTGGGTTTCGAAATCGGCCGCCTTCAGACGTTTTGCATTGACCGGGATATAAGTGCCTGCGTTGAGCACGCACAAATCCGGCACACCCAATTCGCCGGTGATCCGGGCATAGGCCTGTTCGATATCGGCGGGATCCGTGACATCGAGCGGCACGGCGACGATGCGTCCCGGCAGCGGACTTGCTTCCTGCGCAAGCGAATCGAGTTCCGCGACACTGCGGGCGCTGGCCGCGACCGTGCAGCCCTCGGCGGCGAGCCGCAGCGCCAGAGCGCGGCCGATGCCGGTGCTGGCGCCGGTAATCCAGGTGACGGGAAAGGGGACGGATTCTGCCATTGGAGCCTTCTTTTGCTTCACCCAGTATACGCGAACGAAGCATCGGCGGATCGAGTCATGATCCCGGCGGGGAGAAGGGGCAGGTGCGATTCCGCGTCAGCGGAAAATGCTCTAGGCTGTAGCGATGACCGAACCCCGCCTTAAGACCAATCTATGGATCAGCGCGCAGATCCGCCTGTGCGATATCGGGTTTATTCCCGCCGTCGTCGCCCGGCGCGGCGACAGCGATGCGGGGCAGGTGATGATCCTGCGCAATCTGCTGGACGGCACGTTCGAACTGTTCGCCCGCACGACGGATATGGACGGTGCGCGTGTCTGGCGGCGCGTTACCGGGCCGGAACCGGTCGACTACGAGACCGCGAACAAGCTGATTACGCGCGAGGCCGAGTTCGATCCCGATATCTGGGTGCTGGAAATCGAAGACCGCGACCGCAAATACGAATTCGACGCGCCGGTGATCTGATGACCCGTGACGCCTATCAGAATGCAGCGTGTTGCCGGAGAGAAAGACATGGGTGAAGTCGAAATTCGTGACAGCCGGGCAGGTGATCTCCAGTCCATTGAGAAGCTTTATCGGGACGTGTTTCCGGATGAAGACCTGCTGCCTGTCGTGCATGAATTGCTGGAGATCGCGTCGGGCGTCTTGTCGCTTGTCGCGATCGATGACGGTGTACTGTCGGGGCACGGCGTCTTTGCCGCGTGCACTATTGTGGAGACGAATGATGCGGCGGCGTTGCTCGGACCACTTGCCGTCGTCCCGACCAGGCAAAGGCAGGGCATCGGTCGCAAGATAATCGATGCGGGTCTGCAACGCCTCCGGGCTGATGGGGTTAATCTGGTCTATGTGCTCGGCGACCCTGATTACTACGGGCGATCCGGTTTTGCGCCCGAATGGGGCATCACTCCGCCCTATGCACTGCCCGAGGAATGGCGCGATGCCTGGCAATCAATCAACCTGGGCGATGTCCCGTCATCCGGCGCCGGGATGCTTTCCGTACCGGAACCCTGGCGTCAGCCGGCCCTCTGGGCACCGTGATGTCGTCCGTCGGTTGAACGGTCTTCGGGTTAAATCGCGATCGCGATCTCGCCGAGCCGCTTGGTCAGTTTCTGGTTTTCCGAATAATCGACAGGCACACCGATAAGCGCCGGGCCGTCCTGGGCGAATGCCTCTTCGAGCGCGGACGCGATCTGGCCCGGGCCGTCGATCACCTTGCCCCACATGCCGAAGGATTTCGCCAGCATTTCGAAATCCGGGTTGTTGAAGGCGAGATTCGAATGGCGGCCGTCGAAATGGTTCTGCTGTTTCCATTTGATCAGGCCGTATTCGCCGTCGATCCACACCATCACCACCATCTTGCTGCCGATGCGGACGGCGGTTTCCAGGTCCTGCACGTTCATCAGGAACCCGGCATCGCCGCAGATCGCCAGTATTCTGGAATCGGGAGCGGCGAATTGCGCGCCTATGCCGCCCGGCAGCGCGAAGCCCATTGAACAGAACCCGTTCGAGATCAGGCAGGTATTGGGCTCCTCGCACTGGTAATAGCGTGCGATCCACATCTTATGGGCGCCGACATCCGACAGCACGATGTCTTCGGGGGCGAGAAATCTGCGCACGTCGTTCAGGATGCGCTGCGGTTTCATCGGGAAGGAGTCGTCGTCTTTTTCCGCCGCCAGGTCGTCGGCGATGGTCCGGCGCAAATCCTGCCACTGGTCTATATCGTAAAGCGGCAGCTTGTCGCCAAAGCGCTCGTTCAGCCCTTCGTTGATCTGCCACAACGCGTCGGCAAGATCGGACACGACGTCGACCATCACCGGATAATCCATGTCGATCTCCGCCGGCATGAAGTCGATATGCACGATGGTCTTGTCACAGCCCGGGTTCCAGAAAATCGGCGCGATCTCGACCAGGTCGTAGCCGACCGTAATCACGGTGTCGGATTTTTCGAACGCCTTATTCACGTGGTCGCGGCCCTGGAGGCCCATTGTGAACAGACAATGCGGGTCCGACATGGCGACGGCCCCCTTGCCCATGAAGGTGTTGACCACCGGGATGCCGGTCTTGTGCGCGAAGCGGCGGAGCTGTTTCGACGCGCGTTTCCGCAGGGCGCCGTTGCCGGCGAGAATGATTGGATTGGTCGCCTGTTCTATCGCATCGATGGCCGAGCGGACCGCCTTGTGATCGGCCGCCGGACGGCGGGTGACGCTCGGCGCCATAACCGCCTTGCCGACGTCCTCCTTGGCGACGTCTTCCGGCAGTTCGATAACGGTGACGCCCGGTTTCTCGGTCTCGGCGATCTTGAACGCCTTGCGCACGATTTCCGGGACGGTCTCGCCGCTCCACACGGTCTGCGCCCATTTCGAAATGGGCGTCATCATGCCGATGGCGTCCATGTTCTGATGGCTTTCCTTGTGCAGCCGGCTGGTCGAGCCCTGGCCGATGATCGCGACCACGGGTGCGCGGTCCATGTTGGCATCGGCAAGGCCGGTTACCAGGTTGGTCGCACCCGGGCCCAGAGTCGAAAGGCAGACCCCGGCCTTGCCGGTCAGGCGGCCGTATGCATCCGCCATGAAGGCGGCGGCCTGTTCGTGGCGGCACAGCACGAAATCGATCCGGCTGTCTTCCAGCGACAGCATTAGGTCCGCGTTTTCCTCGCCCGGCACGCCGAAGATGCGCTCGACGCCTTCCGCTTCGAGGCAGCGGACAAACAGGTCGGAGGCTTTCATGGAATATCCTTTTTTTCGGAGTAAGGCGGCTGCAGTTTACTCGGGCTCTGCGTCGATCGGATTGTCGAGGGAATCGGTGCGCAGCACGATCATCTTGTCGATGCTCATCTCGCGCATCGTGTAGGGGATACCGCCGGTGCCGAGACCGGACTGACGCAGCCCGGCAAACGGCATCCAGTCGGCGCGGAAAGCGGTGTGATCGTTGACCATGACGGCGGAGGCGTCGAGCCCGTTCGCAATCTGTACCGCACGTTCGACGTCGCGGGTGAACACGGCCGCCTGGAAGGCGGTCGGCAGGGAATTCGCGCGGTCCAGCGCGTCCTGGATCTTGAACCACGGATCGATGCAGACGACCGGGCCGAAAACTTCCTCGGTCATCAGGCGGCAGCCCTTCGGCGCGTTGAAGATCACCGTCGGCGCGTACAGCGTGTCGGTCAGTTTTTCGCCGCCGGTCAGCAATTGTCCGCCGCCGTCGACGGCCTCGCGCACCCAATCATGGACCCGGTCGAGCTCCGCCGGGCGGATCAGCGGGCCCACATCGGTCTCGGCGATCATCGGGTCGCCGACGACAAGGCCCGAGGCCTTCATCGCCAGCTGTGTGGCGAATCTTGTGGCAACTTTGGTATGGGCGAAAATCCTCTGGGTCGACACGCAGACCTGGCCTGCGTGATAGAAGCAGCCCTTGAGCAGCGCTTCTCGGACCTCGTAAACATCTGAATCGCCGGTCACGATCACCGGGGCCGCGCCGCCATGTTCCAGGGCGCAGCGCGTGCCGGGGGCAAGTTTCGATCGCAGCATCCAGCCGACCCTGGCGCTGCCGATAAAGCTGAAAAATCCGACCCGGGAATCGGTCACCAGCGGTTCCGCGACGTCGTTATCGGATGTGACGATGGCCTGCGCCCAGTCCTTGGGCAGGCCGGCTTCGTGTAATATGTCGATAAAGGCGAGGCAGGACAGCGGCGTGTCGGGCGCCGGTTTGACGATCACCGGGCATCCGGTGGCGACGGCCGGCGCGACCTGGTGCACGATCAGGTTCAGTGGATGATTGAAGGCGCTGACCGCAACAACGACGCCGATCGGCTCGCGCTGGGTAAACGCCATGCGGTTGCCGGTCGCCGGGGTCAATCCCATTGGGATCGCCTCGCCCGCCTCGCTGCGGAGCGCCGCCACGGTGGCTTTCACGCTGTCGATGGCGCGCAGCACTTCGGCTTTCGTGTCGACGATCGGCTTGCCGCCTTCGCGCACGGCAGTCTCGACAAGCTGGTCGGCGCGCTGTTCCATCAGGGCCGCCGTGCGTTCCAGCACCGCAAGGCGCGTATGGCCGGGCAGCCAGGCCGACCGGTCGCGGAACAGGGCATGGGCCGTGGTCAGCGCGGTTTCGACATCGGCGGCGTCGTTTTCGGCGATCGTGTCGACCGGCGACAGGTCGTACGGATTGAGGACGGTCAGCGTTTTCGGTGTTGTTGTTATGTCGGCTGAATTCATATCACTTCGCATTTGGGAAGGTGGCGGGGAGGGTACATGCGGATTACATTCCGTATGGTTAACATTTTCGTCAGTATAGCGTTGGATGCGTGTTGGGCGGAAATGTTACGCTTGCCGTGCGAAAAAGGAGCCAAAAAGGAGCCTGGATATGACGGAATTCGATTACGGTGCGTATTTCAGTCCGATAGAGCCGCTGGCCGATGCCACGATGGCGGCCGAGTCCAGGGTGTGGGGGAACGGCACCGAGAAAGATAAAACGCCCCATGACTACGTCCTCTATCTCGGCTGTAACGTGCTGCGAACGGTCGTCCTGGCGGAAACCATCACCGCCATCCTGACCGAAATGGGCATCGATTTCGTCGCCCTTGGCGGGCCGTCGACCTGTTGCGGCATCATTCACAAATCGAACGGCGATACCGGCGTGTCGGAAAAAATCACGGCGCAGACCTTCGCCAAATTCGAGGGCTATAATCCGAAGGCGATACTGACCTATTGCCCGTCCTGCCATGCGCAGATGGATTACACCTTCGCCGAGACCGGCATTTCGATGGATGTGCCCTATCTGCATGTCACCGAATTCATCGTCGACAACCTGGACCGGCTGGCTTTCAAAAACCGGGTCGACCGCCGGGTGATGTTCCATGCCCATGGCGATAACGAGCAGGCGGAACGGGATTCTCATTTCGCCCGAGCCATCCTCGGCGCCATCCCCGGGCTGGAGGTGATCGACGCCTCGGGCTCGGCGGACTGGGGGCACGATTGCGGCAGCCTGCAGATCAGTATCGTCGGGCCGGAAAAGCATGCGGGTCTGGTGGACGATCTGTTCAAGTCTGCGAAACGCGAAAAGGTCGATGCGGTCACGGCGCTGTATCATTCGTGCTACCGCAATCTGTGCCCGCAGGAGGATATTCACGGGGTCGAAGTCGTGCATTACACCGACCTGGTCGCCGAAGCGCTCGGCCTGCCGCGCCGCGAAGAAGCCTATAAGCGTCTCTACAGGGACGCCGATCCCGATGCAGCCTATGCCGAGCTGTCGCCCGTGGCGGAACGGCGCGGGCTGTCGGACGCCAGGCTGAAAAAGACGCTGGGCGTTCATTTCGGGCCGAAATAGGGCGATGGATATTACCACCTTCGTCAATGATGTAATCGTCGGGACGGCTGTCTTTCTGCGCGACGTTCTCAACACCGCATCGACGATGCTGCTGTCTCCCCGCGATATTCTGCCAGCGCTGGATGCGGGTGCGGCGGGGACGGCCGGTATCGTGCCGCCGGTGACGTTTTTCGTGGTGTCCGTCATCGCTCTGGTGCTGATGATGCTGGCAACCGGATCGTTGGTCACACCGTCTACCAAGTCGAACTGGCTTTTGTCCTATCTCAACTGGCTTTTGTCCTATCTCAAGGAAACCGTCCGCACACTGGCCTGGAAGCGCCTGTTTCTGTTCGCCATTCCGTTTCTGGCCGTGTTCACGGTTCTGGCGGCGTCCATATCCATGATCTCGGGTTGGGTCGCGAAACCGGTCGGCTATGAAATCGCGCTCGCTATTTCCTGCTATTTCGGCGGTACGTCTTATTTGTGCTTTTCCGCTGCGATACTGCTCGCCGTGCCGCAATGGGCAAACGCCGCCGACCGCAGATTTCGCCCGAGATGGCTCTGGGCCGCTGTGCTCGGCGGGGCAATGACTGTGGCATTCCTGCGCTGCATGTATTCGTTTCTGCTGCTTCTCCATCACTTTCTCGATGGCGCAATCTATCAAACGATCCTCGTCTATGGGTTGGGCTTCGTCCTGATGAACCTGGTGCTTGGATTTGTCACGTTGTGGGGCCTGCCGTTTATCGACCGGAGCACTGCAAATACTGCAGATGACTGATCTTTGGGTCGGCCTGATCGATACCGGTGTCGATCAAAGAACTGGGTTTTTGTCCCCGTTTTCGCCAGTCGCTTCGAACTGACCGAGTATTTCGGAGGGCTTGGGCAAATCGGCGAACACGCAGTCCGACAGCCAGGTGTTGATATTGCGGGTCAGGGCCGCTGGGCCGTGAACCTCGAACTCTCCCGCGGCCTTGGCTTTTTGGTAAGTGCTTCTGCCCATCCATGTATCAGTCATCGTGCGCACGGTCGTGTTGATAAAAATATCTACATCCTTGCCAGGGTCCGATGTGCAGACGTCGATAGTGTCGCCGTCTACGACGATCCACCAGTTGGTCATCTCGTCGAAATCGGTGAAGTGGAACCGGATGACGGCTTTTGCGCCGGGCAGTTTGTCTGCCTGTACGCTGCGTTCGAGATAGAGCATCAATAGTTCGACGTCGTAGTCGTTATCCTGCAGAT
>JAQCFD010000164.1 GCA_027618305.1 Pseudomonadota bacterium | reverse complement strand
TTTCGACCTCCGACAACAGTATCGGCGTGTTCGACAATACCGGCATCGACATCATCGCCATCGTATTCATGATCGTCGGCTCCCTGCCCTTTGTTCTTTACCTGCAGGCCGCGCGTGGCCGCCCCATGGGACTGCTGCATGATTCCCAGGTTCGCTGGTTCCTGGCCATTGTCTTCGCCATCATGGCGATCATGAGCGCGAGCCTGTTCCTCACCCAGGACATGCCGCTCGGCGCGGCGATCCGGACAGCGACCTTCAATGGCGTTTCGATTGTCACCGGGACGGGATATGTCACCGCGGCGTTCGACAATTGGGGCGGCTTCGCCATGATCGTATTTTTCGTGATCATGTTTATCGGCGGCTGCGCCGGATCGACCACCTGCGGCATCAAGATATTCCGCTTCCAGGTGCTCTATGCGATCGCGACGATGCAGATCAAACGCCTGCTGCAGCCGCACGGCGTGTTCATTCCCCACTACAACCGGAACCCGATCACCGAAGAGATCGCCCTGTCGGTTCTCGGTTTTGTGTTCTTCTACATCCTCGTTTTCATTCTGCTGGCCCTGGGCCTGAGCCTGCTCGGCCTGGATTTCCTGACAAGCCTGTCGGGCGCCGCAACCGCGATTTCCAACGTGGGACCGGGCCTCGGCCCAATCATCGGGCCGGCGGGTACGTTTGCGGACTTGCCCGATGCGGCGAAATGGATGCTGTCGGCCGGCATGCTGCTCGGGCGGCTCGAACTGTTCACGGTTCTGGTCATCCTGACGCCCGCCTTCTGGAGGAGCTGACCATGCCGGGCGCGCCAAACCGTGCCATTGAAATTCTGGCCCAACTGGTCGGCTTCGACACGACGTCCCACAGATCGAACCTCGAAATGATCAGTTTCATCGAGGAGTATCTTGCGCGTCATGGCGTGGAGTCCCAACGCATCGAAAGTGACGACGGCACAAAATCGAACCTGTTGGCCACGATCGGACCCGCGCGCGAAGGCGGCGTCGTTTTATCCGGGCACACCGATGTGGTGCCGGTGACCGGCCAGGACTGGACCAGCGACCCCTTCGAACTGACCGCACGAATTGTCGACGGCGAGGCCCGCCAATATGCGCGCGGATCGGCGGACATGAAGGGTTTCATCGCCGCCGTACTGGACAAGGTGCCGACGCTGGCCGCCGCAGATTTGCAGACGCCGATCCACATTGCCCTTTCCTATGATGAAGAGGTCGGATGTTTGGGTGTGGGGCGGATGATCGCACGCCTGGGCGACGCCGTGCCGATGCCGGCGCTGACGATTGTCGGCGAGCCGACAAATATGCAGATCGTCACGGCCCATAAGGGCATCCGTGGTTTCGAGACGGTGTTTACCGGGGTCGCGGCCCACTCCAGCGCGCCGCATCTCGGCGCCAACGCGATCGGTTTCGCCGGCGAATTCATGGACTTCCTGTCGACACTCGCCGCCGAAGCCGAGGCGACCGCGATGCCCAAGAGTGGTTTCACGCCGCCCTGGACCACCTTCAATATCGGACAGATCGAAGGCGGCGAAGCGCTCAACATCATCGCCGAACGCTGCGTCGTATCCTGGGAATTCCGCCCGCTCCCCGAAGTCGACGCGGACAGGATCGAGGCCCGGGTGCGGGCATTTCTGGATGACGAGCTTCGGCCACGGATCAAAGCCGTGCACCCGGATGCCGATGTTCAACTCTCGCCGCTCGCCGCCGTACCGCCCCTGCGCGCCGATCCGGGCTCACCCGCGGAGCGGCTCGTGCGCTATCTGACCGGCGCGAACGCGACCCATACGGTCGCCTTCGTGGCCGAAGCCAGCCAGTTCCAGCAGCATGGAATTCCTGCCGTCATCTGCGGGCCCGGCGATATCGCGCAGGCCCATCAGCCCGATGAATGGATTGCCGAAGAAGAGTTGGCCTCCTGCGCGGCCTTTCTCGACCGTCTGCAGGATTGGTGCGTATCGGGCGACCCGATTCCCTAGGACGCCGCGACCAGAAACGGCTGCAGGAAAGATCGGATGGCCATCTCGAGCTCGCCGTTCATACCCGTGACCAGATCCTCGGTCATCCGGAACCAGATTTTCTCACGCTCATTGAGCGAAAGCCCCTCCGGCACGGTCCGGCTCCGCATCGCCTCCGCGCTCACATCGCCCCGACGTCGATTGTCGCCCCCATCCACCGAGATGCGCACCAGCAGCCTCGCGTCGTAACGCTCGGACTGGTCTTTGGTGACAACACCACGCACACCGGGCGTCGGGGCCAGGCTTGTTTCGACGACTCCCGCATCGGCGATCGTGAAAACAATCCGGCCGGCCTTGCCGACCGGCAGCAGCCGATCCTGGGCCCAGCGCCGTATCGCCACCGCCGGCGAAACAGGCATCAGATGCTCGACATTCGGTGTCGCAAAGGGTGATTTGAACTCATCCACGATCTCCAGCGTCGCCGCATCGAGACGAATGGGCGGCAGATGGGTGAAGGTCAGTTCCGGATATCGCGGCGCGGGCGCCGGCGTCGTACAGCCGGCAAGAACAAGGCCCGACAGCCCGGCCAGTGCGGTACGCCTGTTAAAACGGTACATGAACCACCCTCCCCTGTTACCCCGAATTCAGATCTCAGTAGATCATCTAGCGGGAGATTCGGGCGATTCGATGACGGGATTGGGAGGCGGGGCGGCTGCGGTTTCTGCTGCCCTGGCCGCGACGGCATCGGGCGTGAAACTGTAGGTCTCGCTGCAGAACTCGCAGGTCACTTCGAGATAACCATCGACGGCCAGATCGTCGAGCTCGTCGCTCGGCAACTGCACGAGGACATTGAACACCCGTTCCGACGAACAACGACATCCCCGGGCAACGGGTCGAGGATCGGTCACGCGGACCCCTTCCTCGTGAAACAGACGGAACAGATAGCGCTCGGCGGTCAACGCGGGGTCGAGCATCTCAATTTCGGTGCCCGTCGCCATGAGCATCATCACCCGGCGCCAGGTGTCGTCGCCGTCATCGGACGGAAGTTGGATATTGGGATCGTCCGCGATCCGCTGCACCATGATGGCGCCGGCGCGCCACGCGCCATCCGGCCCGGCCCGGCCCGCGGACAGGGTGATGGCGGCATCCATCTGCTGGGACTGGCGAAAATAATGCCGGGCGCATTCCGCCAGGGTGCTGCCGATGATTTCGACCATGCCCTGATAGCGCTCGGTATGTTTGCCCTGATCGACGGTGAGCGCGAAATACCCCTCGCCCATCAGACTATCGCCGGCATCGTGCTTCGCCAGAGCGACGTCATCATACTTCGCGTAACCACGGATCAGGTAACGCTCTGCGTCATGCGTGGTCTGCACATCCGCCAACAAAAGCGATACCGGGCCATCCCCCTGAACCTGCAGGGTAAAGATACCGTCGAACTTAAGTGCGCCCGCCAGTGTCGCGCTCAGGGCCAGGGCCTCGCCGAGCAGTTGCGCGACGGGTTCGGGATAATCATGCCGGTTCAGCACATCGTCGACGGCATCTCCCAGCCGGGCCAGACGGCCACTCAGCTTCGCTTCTCCGCCATTACCGGATTCAAGCTGAAACGGCTGAATAAGATCATCAGCCGGTCGGCCCGGCCCGCTGCGATCAGGCCCCCCCGCATCAGGCAAAGGCCGCACTCCCGAGCAGACACCAGAGAAGAATGCCCTTTTGCGCATGGAGCCGGTTGCCGGCTTCGTTCCAGACAACGGATTGTGGGCCATCCACGACGTCGGCCGTCACCTCGTCACCGCGATAGACCGGCAGGCAGTGCATGAACACCGCGTCGGGCCCGGCTTTCGCCATCAGCGCCGCGTCAACGCGATACGGCGCCAGTAACGCCCGGCGTTTGTCAGCTTCCTTATCACCCATGGACACCCAGGTGTCGGTGACCACGCAATCCGCGCCGGATACCGCAGCGACCGGGTCATCCCCGACGGATATGTTTCCTCCACTGGCGGCGGCCCAGTCGAGAATATCCTGCGGTGGACGCAGATCCGCGGGCGACGCGATCCGAAATTCGAACCCGAATTGCACGGCGGCGTGAATCCACGAGTTCGCGACATTGTTGCTGTCGCCGCTCCACGCGACCACCTTGCCTGCGATCGGGCCGACCTCCTCTTCGAAGGTCATGATGTCGGCCATGATTTGACACGGGTGTGAGCGGTCCGTCAGCCCGTTGATCACCGGGACGGTTGCCGCGTCGGCCATTTCGTCGAGATTCGCCACCGACGAGGTCCGGAACATGATGACATCGACATACTGGGACAGAATCAGGGCCGTATCGGCCAGCGTCTCGCCGCGCCCCAGTTGCGAGCCATCGGGCTCAAGAATAACGACGCCACCGCCGAGCGTCTGCATCGCGACATCGAACGACACCCGCGTCCGGGTGCTCGGTTTTTCAAACACCATTGCGAGGGTTCGGCCGGCGAGCAGCGGGTTGCGTTCGCCAGCGGATTTTATCCGGGCGCTAACGTCGAGGATGTCCCGCAGCGTGCTGGCCTCGATCCGATCCAGATCGAGAAAATCCCGGAGCTCAGGCATCGCCGGCACTGGCCAGCGCTGTGCAGGCCTGCTCAATGGCATCGAGCGCCTCTGCAATCTCGCTTTCGCCGATAATCAGCGGCGGCAGCATGCGCAGCACATTCTCCCCCGCCACCACGGTGAGCAACCCTGCATCGCGCGCCGCGCCACCCAACTGCGCATTGGTGAATTCTGGCGCGACGACAATTCCGACCATGAGGCCCTTGCCCCGCACATCCGTGATGATATCCGCGTGTCGGCCGGCAATGTCGCGCAGACCTGCCCGCAGCGTCTCCCCCGAACGGATGACATTGTCGAGAAAGCCCTCGGAAGTCAGCACATCGAGAGTCGCATTCGCCACCGCCATCGCCAGCGGATTGCCGCCGAAGGTGCTGCCGTGAGATCCCGCCGTCATGACTGACGCAACCGCCTCGGTCGCCAGCACCGCGCCGCACGGGAACCCGCCCGCGATCCCCTTGGCGCAGGCCATCACATCCGGGGTGACGCCGGACCATTCATGGGCAAACAGCTTCCCGGTCCGGCCGAACCCGGTCTGCACCTCGTCGAACACCAGGAGCAGCCCGAACTCGTCCGCGGTGGCGCGGAGGTCGCGCAGATACGCGTCCTCGAGCGGCCGCAAACCGCCCTCACCCTGGATCGGCTCCGCGACAATCGCCGCCGTCTGGGGCGTGATCGCATCACGCAGCGCGTTCATATTGTGGACCGGCACGATGTCGAAGCCGTCGACCGGATCCCCGAAACCGGCCAGATGTTTGGGATTCTTGGACGCCGCCAACATGGCGATCGTCCGCCCGTGGAACGAGCCTTCAAGGGTGATCGAACGCCACTTCTCGGGATGGCCGTTCTGGGCATGGAATCGCCGCGCCACCTTGATCGATCCCTCCATCGCCTCCGTGCCGGAGTTGCAGAAGAACACCCCTTCGGCAAAGGACAGCGCGCACAGGCGTTCGGCCATCCGGATCTGGTCGGGAATGGCGTACAGGTTGGACACATGCCAGAGCCGTTCGGCCTGATCCTTCAGCGCCTTCACCAGCGCCGGGTGGCTATGCCCCAGCGAATTCACGGCAATCCCGGCCGCGAAATCGAGATAGCGTCGGCCATCCGTATCGAACAGATAGGCCCCTTCGCCCCGCTCGAACGAGACGGTCGGATTACCGTAATTCGGCATCACCGCGTTCATGATCTCAATCTCCAAATTGGCCGCTAAGCGCAACACCCGAATGCGTCCGCGAAAAAGGCGGAGACTATCGAAAAAGGCGCTGCGGAAGTCAACGGCACAGGATCCCTAACTCTTCATCCGGTAGCCCGCCGCGAACAGGCGATACACGATGACCCAGAGGACGATGATCACCGTGATACACACAACCGCACCAACCCAGGGATCGGCGTCGGCCCGGCCGGTGATCGCGAACCGGATTCCGTCGACGAGATAGAAAACCGGGTTGGCACGGGCGAAGGGCTGTGCCCTGGCCGATACTTCATCGATCGAAAAGAACACACCCGACAGGAAAACGAAGGGCATGAAGATGAAGGTCTGGACGGATTCCAGATAGTCCCATTTGCGGGCCCACAGGCCGGTAATCTGGCTGAACAGCCCGATCATCAGGGCGCCGATCGCGACGAAGAAGATCAGCGTCAGGGGCGCCACGGGCACCGCGCCGCCGACCAGCAGCAACGCGGCCCAGACGACGGCGGCCACGATCAGACTCGCCGAGACCGAGGCCGCCGCATAACCAAACACGATTTCTCCCGGGGTGAGCGGGAGCATGGCCAGATCGGAAAAGATGCCTTCGGTCTTGTCATAGACAATGGAAAAGGCGCTCGACTGAAACGACCGCTCCAACGCCGCAACCGCGACCAGACCCGGCAACAGGAAATCGATGAACGGCACCCCGCCCATCATCGCGTCCGGCCGGTCGATGGCCAGCCCGAAAACGCTGGCGAACAGCAGCGCGCGGACTGTCGGCGCAGCCAGGGTGATGCCCCAGATCTTGAAGCCGCGCAGCATCTCGCGCACATACATCGTCGCCAGGCCGCGATAATTGATGACGCCGAAGCGGCGTGCGACCGGCCGGCCGCCGAGGATTATGCCGTTGCGCGGGGGCATCTCACCCTCAGGACTTGAGCTTGTAGCCGGTGACGAGCATGCGGTGGACAATCAGGAAGAACACCAGATCGACGCCGAGCATCACGGCGGCGCCGAGCCAGAAGGCAGCGTCTCCCTGTCCGACAAATCCGTAACGGAAACCGTCGATGGCATAGAAGAACGGGTTGAACTGGGCAAAAAACTGCCAGGTCTCGGGCAGCCGCTCGATCGAATAAAAGGTACCCGACAGAAAGGAGAGCGGCACAATCACGAAGTTTGTGATCGCCGCCATATGGTCGAACTTGTCGGCCCAGATTCCACCGATCATCCCGAGCAGTGCCAGCATGACCGAGGCCGACAGTGCGAAGAACGCAATCGCAGCGAGATTCTCGAATGGCAGGTCGACAAGGAAGTACATGGCCGTGGTGGACGCGGTCGCAACGATCATGCCCCGCGTCACCCCGCCGGCAATATAGGCGAACATCATCTCAAGCGGGCTGATCGGCGGCATCAGCACATCCACGATGTTGCCCTGCACCTTCGAGACCATAATCGAAGACGATGTGTTCGCGAATGAATTCTGTAAAATCGTCATCATGATCAGGCCCGGTGCCAGGAACACGACGAAGGGAACCGACCCGACCGTTCCCACGCGGTCATCGAGCGCCACGCTGAAAATGGTGTAGAACAGCAACGTGGTGACGACGGGGGCGGCTATGGTTTGGGTGAACACTTTCAGAAAGCGTTTGACCTCGCGGTGATACAGCGTCCACACACCCCGCCAGTTCACATAGCCGAAACTGCGCACACGCGGCGCATCGCCGGCGCCTGCCCGGCCCCTCGTTCTATCCGTTATTCCCGTTCCCA
>JAQCFD010000163.1 GCA_027618305.1 Pseudomonadota bacterium | reverse complement strand
CTGATGTACGATTTCGACGATGTTGCCGCCGGCATCACCGATCACCTGGCTCACCTGTGCAAGATTGCCTGGTGCGTCGGAAATCTGGACGCGCAGGCGCACCATCTGGCCGCCCCGCACAAGCCCGCGCAACAGGACCGAGGCATACAGGCGCATGTCGATATTGCCGCCGCTGACCAACAACCCCACGCGCCGGCCTGCAAACCGGGCCGGGTCCGCCATCATCGCGGCCAATGGCCCCGCGCCCGCGCCCTCGACAATGACCCCGCCGGTGTCTGCCATCAGCTCGACGGCGGCCTCGATGGCGGGTTCGTCGACCGTCACAATATCGTCGACGAGGGCCCTGACGATGGGCAGTGTCCGGGTGCCGGGAGTCTTGACGGCGATGCCTTCGGCAAGCGTGGTACCGGCATCCGTGATTTCCCGGCCGGCGAGCGCGGCTTGCATGGACGCATAGAGCGCGGCCTCGACACCGATAATTTCGACCGACGGCAGTCGCGCCTTCAGCGCCACGGCGCTGCCGGCGATCAGGCCGCCGCCGCCGATGGGGATCAGGATCACATCAAGATCAGGAGCATCTTCAGCCATCTCGAGCCCGGCTGTTCCCTGGCCAGCGATGATCAGATCATCATCATAAGGGGGCACGAAAGTCAGGTTTTCTGCGGCCGCAAGATCGAGCGCATAGGTTTGCGCTGCCGCGAAGCTATCGCCTTCGAGGATCACGCGGGCACCGTAGCGCTCGGTGCGGGTAATCTTGGCGAAGGGCGTCTCCCGTGGCATGACGATGGTTGCGGAAATGCCCATCCGTTCCGCGAAATAGGCGACGCCCTGTGCGTGGTTGCCGGCGGAGCAGGCGATAACACCGTTCGTGTTGGCCGGGTCGATCGCACCCAGCCGGTAACGTGCGCCGCGCGCCTTGAACGAGCCGGTGAGTTGCAGGCTTTCGAGCTTGAGGAAGATTTCGCAACCCGCTTCGCGCGACAGGCCGGGCGCCGCGATTGTCGGTGTGCGGATCACGTCTTCGGCGATCTCGTCTGCGGCGGCTTCGATATCGGCGATGGTCACGGTCATGGCAGCAAACTGAGCTCGGAAGTGGCGGTGCTTCGGATGTTGTCGCGCGTGCCATTTAACATGATGTAGTTCCCGTTGCGCCACTGGTCCGCCAGATCGGCATAATGTGGCGATGCAAACTGTCCCGACTGGCCGGGCGCGATCATGTAACGCGAACCCGCCGGATCGCTCATGTCGAAGATGACGCGAAGGCCCGCACCATGCACATGGGGAAAGCGCGAATTCATTGCCCAGGAATAGGTGCCCCGGTTGATTGTGTGATCGCCGCCATCGGTTTCGACCCGCGGTGCGACGAGGGCCCCCAACGGTCCCGCGAAGCGCAGCAAGGGGTGTTCGAACGTCGCTCGGTGGGCGTTGCCCCAGCGCCATGCGGTGGCATCGGTGCCATGGTCTTCGCGCAAGGCTGCGACGGCAGCGTCGAGGGAGTCGCCGACGATGTGCGGGCAGGTTTCGAGGGCTTCGGTTCCGCGCCGGTCGCACCAGGCCGTCCGGTCGGTCAGCATGCGGGCGATCACCTGCGGGCGTACGCCGCGGTATCGATCGGCGAAGGGGCCGAGTTCATCATCCATGAGGCGGTGACGAAGCGCGTTTGACCAGGCCGCGTAGATCAGGGGTTCGGGGCGTGATGCTGCCATCGACCCGTCCCATGCGGCCATCATCGCGGGCACGTCCTGACTGCGGATGTTTGCTGGCAAAGCCCCGAGCATCGCGGCAGTCAGCTCGCGCGCACCCAGAGACAGAAAGTCCGTTTGTATCGCTGCGAAGCTTCCTGCCGAATGACGCGCACTGTCAGCGATCAGATCTTCGATCCGTTGCGCGCGGAAGCTCGCTGGCCAGTCGTTGCTGATCGTGTGCGGATAGGTGCGTGCTGCTACACGGTTGTTGGCGTTGATGATCACACCGTTTGCGGGGTTTCGGCGCTGCGGGAGAGCATCAAAGGGTACGAACCCGGTCCAGTCATGCGCGCCGGTCCATCCGGGAAAAGGGCGCGTCCCGGGTCCGCCGCGTCGAACCGGCAGGCGGCCGGCGGCGACAAATCCGAAATCGCCGCCGCGATGCGCATAGACCACGTTCTGCATGGGAGCGTGGAAATTCCTCAACGCCGAAAGGAATGCCGGAACCGTGCGCGCGGAATTCATGCCGTGTACGGCCTCGGCCGTCCGGTCGTCGTCGCGCAAGGCGGCGAACGCCAGCGCGATCACGGTGCCGGGGGCCGCCGCCTTCGCCGCGTCGGCCGAGATGTCCGACAGGACCGGTCCGTGGCGCGTTGTGCGAACCCAGAGTTGTTCAGGCGTGCCGCGCCCGCGTACGCGGATCGTCTCTTCGCGGACGATGAACGGCAGGCTTCCGCCCGGTGTGAGGTATCGGTCGGGGTCATCGGGGTCGACGCGCTCGACGAACAGATCCTGCGTGTCCGCGTGGGTGGTGGTCAGCCCCCAGGCCATGTCGTTATTGCGTCCGATCATAAAGAAGGGCTGCCCGGGAAGCGCGGCGCCGGACGCCGTGAAGTCCGGTGTCACGATACGCGCCAGGTGCCACATGCCGGGCGCACCGAAACCGAGATGGGGGTCGTTCGCGAGCAGCGGTTTGCCGGACAGGCTGCGGTCGCCCGAGACCACCCATTCGTTGGACGCGCTGCCTTGTGGAAACAGGTCGGGGATGGCCGCCGCGAGGGTGGCGAAGGTGTTGGCTGTTGGCGCGGTTTGGCCGAGCGTGACAGGTGCGTTGTCGGGCTCATCAGGCCACAGATCATTAATCTGATCGGCGGTCAGCACCTGCATCAGATCCGCGCGGAGCAGTTCGGTCCGGAAATCGCCTGACAGCAGTATCGACATCAGCCGCACCCATGCGGCGCTGTCGGCCGGCCGCCAGGGCTCGAACGGGAGACCGAGCACGATCATCTCGGGTGGACGTTTGGTGTCCGGGGCGTCCATCCAGCCGTTCACGCCTTCGACATAGGCATCAATCACGGCGCGGGCTTCGGGTGATAGCTGTTCGACGGAGGCCTCTGCCAGCCGATAGATACCGAGGGTTCGCATGAAGCGGTCGGTTCGCAACCCGGATGGTCCGATAACCTCGGCCAGGCGGCCCGCGGCGGTCCGGCGCATGAACTCCATCTGGAAGAACCGGTCCTGGGCATGCACGAAGCCCAGCGCCCGGTAGGCGTCGAGCCGGGTATCGGCGAAGATGTGCGGCACCGCATGGGCGTCACGCACCACAGAGACGGACCCGTCGAGACCCGCCAGTGTGACCTTCCCGCCGGTATCGGTTTGTGCCGTTGCGAAGATGGCAACTGCGACAATGGCCGGGAGCACGACCAGTCCCGTGGATGTCGCCAGCAGAATTGCCAGGCCGGAAATGATACCGCGGATCAGGCGCATCGCCGCGGCCTAGATATCGACCTGATAGGTCTTCCAGGGTGTGGCGTGCGCGACCCGGTCGTAAAACCCCCGGCCGCGGTAATTGTCCTCGGCTGTGAACCAGCGCAACCAGGACCAGTTGCGGGTGCGGCCGATCTCCGCGATGGCGTTGACGAGCGCGTCAGCCGCGCCCTTGCCGCGAGAGGCTTCCGCGACGAAGAGATCGTCGAGAAAGCCGGCCTCGGTGCCGGACAACGGCCGCGCGAGCCCCCTGAAATGCGCAAGACCAATGGGTTTGCCACTTGCATCGCGGGCGATCAGGCACTCGGTCTGGTGGTTGGGATCGTTGATCCAGCGCCACACACGCTCGATCACATCCGGATCATCCGGCATTTTGTAGAAACGCCGATATCCCAGAAACAGGGCCGCCCAGGCAGCCTTGTCGTCCTGAGTGGGAGGCTCAACTAGAATCGTCGCCATGATGGGTCTCGCCGGTCGTTTGTTGGTTGGTGACACGGGTGGGCGTACGTTAGGTTCACGCGCCATTTCAACACGACGTTAGAGGCATGACGTGATGCGGTCACGGTCTTTCCGAGGATTAAGCCAACAGGGCTTCCACCGTCTGCACTACACCGAATGGGGCGAGCCGGATGCGCCGGTTGTTATGTGCGTGCACGGGCTGACCCAGACGGCACGCTCCTTCGACCGGCTGGCCGAGGCGCTCGCGGCTGACCGGCGTGTGATCTGCCTGGACGTTGTGGGGCGGGGCCGAAGCGGCTGGCTCGCCGACCCGTCGGGCTATGACTTCCCGCAATATCTCGCCGACGTGAATGCGCTCGTGGCCCGGCTGGGGGTGGATCGCATCGATTTTGTCGGCACCTCGATGGGCGGCATCATCGGCATGCTCCTGGCCGCGATGCCGAACGCGCCCCTTCGCAAGCTGGTCGTCAACGATGTGGGGCCGTTTATTCCGAAAGCGGCGCTGGAGTGGATTCGCGACTATGTGGGCACCGACCCCGTGTTCCCTGATCTGGCGGCTCTCGAGGCTTATCTTCGGCAAATCTGGGCGCCGTTCGGAAAACTGGCTGACAGCGAATGGGCGCATCTTGCCGAAACTTCGGCCCGCAAGACCGATGACGGTTCGTTTGCGCTGGCCTACGACCCGGCCATCGCCGTGCCGATGAAGGCAAGTCCGGCGACGGATGTGGACCTTTGGCCTGTGTGGGATGCCATCACCTGCGACACGCTCGTGGTGCGCGGTGGCCAGTCCCTGCTGCTGCCTGCCGCAATCGCCCTTGAGATGACCGCGCGTGGACCGGGTGCGGCGCTCGTTGAAATCCCGGATGTGGGGCATGCCCCGACTATCTCGCGAGCCCCCGAGATCGAACCGGTCGTGGCATTTCTGCGCAAATGAGCGACGGCGCGATCGGCCTGCAACCGTTTCGGGCAAGGGCGCCGTGGTTTGGCGGGGACCTGCAGACCCTGCGCAACAGCTTTATGCGGGATCGGGCGGACCTTGATCCCTGGCCAGGCGAACGTCTGTATTTCGCGGCGGACAACGGCGATCGGCTGAACGGTGTGCTGCATGCCGGAGGGGAAGACGGGAATGCCCTGGTGGTCCTGATTCACGGGCTGACAGGGTGCGAGGACAGCGCTTACGTGCGGGCCAGTGCGCGTCATCTGCTGTCATCCGGTTATGCCGTCTTGCGGCTGAATTTGCGCGGTGCCCAGCCGTCACGTCAGGATTGTCGGCAGATGTATCATGCTGGGCGCAGCGAGGATCTGGCGCTGGTATTCGACCGCCTGGCCGGACGGGGATATGACGCGGATCGGATGTTTGCGGTCGGTTATTCGTTGGGCGGCAACATACTGCTCAAATATCTCGCCGAGACCGGCGCCGGTTCGCTGGTGTCGCGGGCGGCCACAGTCTCCACACCATTGGACCTGTCGACCGTATCGCGTCGGCTCGAAGCGCCGCGCAACAGGCTCTATCACCGCTGGCTGCTTGACCGCATGAAGCAGGATTGGGGCGGCGGGCCGCTCGATCTTTCGTCGATACAGCGCGAGGCGCTGGACCGGGCGGCGTCGATCCGGGAATTCGATGACGGCGTTGTGGCGCCGCGCAACGGGTTCTTGAGCGCCGAAGACTATTATGCGCGCTGCGCCGCGGGGCCGCGCCTGGGCGAGATCGCCACCCCGACCCTGCTGGTGCACGCGCAAGACGACCCCTGGATACCGGCGGAGATCTACCGGCGATACAAACCGTCGATGGCGCCGGATATGGCGATGGCCCTGGCGTCGGGTGGGGGCCATGTCGGGTTTCATGGAAGGGACGGGCGCTGGCATGACCGGGCCACGCTTCGTTTTTTCGCCGGAGATGACGCAGGCAGCAGGTGCACATGATCACGGCGCGCATGAAAAAGGGGCGCTCCGACCGAAAGCGCCCCTGAACTCAAAAACCAAACGGGTTACTTCGGCTGCGGGACGATCCGCAGATAGGGACGCGGCGCTTTCCAGCCTCCCGGGTAGGCCGCCTTGGCGTCCTCGTCGGATACGGCGGGAAGAATGATGACGTCTTCACCATTCTTCCAGTTCACCGGCGTTGCCACCTTGTGGTTGGCGGTGAGCTGCAGAGAGTCGATGACCCGCAGGATCTCGTCGAAGTTGCGACCGGTGCTCATCGGGTAGGAGATCATCAGTTTGATCTGCTTGTCCGGACCGATGATGTAGACATTGCGCACGGTCGCGTTCGTGGCCGCGGTCCGGCCTTCGGACGTACCTTCTTCGGTCGCGGGCAGCATGCCGTAGAGCTTTGCGACGGTGAGTTCACTGTCGCCGATGAGCGGATAGGTGACCTTTGCGCCCTGGGTCTCCTCGATGTCGGCGACCCATTCTTTATGGTTGCCCACCGGGTCGACACTCAGGCCGATGATCTTGACGTCGCGCTTGTCGAATTCGGGCTTGAGTTTGGCCATGTAGCCAAGTTCGGTCGTGCAAACCGGGGTGAAATCCTTGGGGTGCGAGAACAACACGCCCCAGCTGTCGCCCAGCCACTCGTGAAATTTGATTGTGCCTTCGGTTGTCTGCGCCTCGAAGTCGGGCGCCGTATTTCCGATCTGAACAGCCATCTGTGTCTTCTCCTGATTGATCCCCGCCGCTGGCCGGATGTCGGCCACCGCGTCGCATTTCTGCGCAGCTAAATTGACATCCTGACGTCTAGTTAGAGCGCAGAGCCATAAATGACAAGTCAAATGCGTGAAATAATAATATTACGCAAAAAAATATGTGAAATAAGTTGCGGCCTTTATGGGACTTTCTGGGCGTCCGGTTCCGGTTCTTCGGCGGGGATGTCGGGCTGTTGGGTTTCCCAATGGGCGATATGCGCCTGTATCGACGTGAGGATATCGTTGACCGGCGTGTCGAGGCCGTATTGCTGCAGGATAGGTTCCTGGATCGCGAACTCGGCGCGGACAAACTGCAGCCAGGAGAGGGGTATCGGGGCCGTGGGGCGCACCTTCGGCAGTTCGGCGAACTTGAACAGCAGATACGGCTTTTTGCGGGTGCGGGTGATCGATGCGACGATGCCCCGTCGAACCTGGCTCGAATGGGCGATGAACTGGATATTGTCCCAGGGGATGGTGCCGACCAGCCATTCGCGGAAGTACACGCCATTTTCGTCGACCAGGACCTGGGGGCTGCGGTCGCGCAGCCGAAAGACGGTGACGACCGCCCAGATCAGCGCCGCGGCCATCAATGCGCCGGCAAATCGCCAGGAATCCTCGATGGGGCCCTCCGCGGCGAACGGGATGATCAGACACATACCAGCGAGGGCCAGGATCGCGACCAAGCGCCAGGCGTGAACGGTGCGATTGTAGCGGACGATCAGCGGCGCTGGCGCCTCGGTCATTGTCAGCGCGTCGTCCTCAGTGGTCATTGAGCAACCGCGCGGCGTCGATCGCGAAATAGGTGAGCACACCGCTGCAGCCCGCCCGCTTGAATGCCATCAGGGTTTCCATCATCACGCGCTCATAGTCGAGCGCGCCATTGTCGGCGGCGAAGCGCAGCATCGCGTACTCGCCGCTGACATTGTAGGCGAAGGTCGGGATGCCGAACTGAGACTTCACCCGCTGGATGATATCGAGATAGGGAAGGCCGGGCTTCACCATGATCATGTCGGCGCCTTCTTCG
>JAQCFD010000162.1 GCA_027618305.1 Pseudomonadota bacterium | reverse complement strand
GCTGGCATCAACGCCCTGGCAAAGGGATTCTTCGAATCCCGTCGCCTGATCCGCGAGTACCGGCCCGCCATTGCGGTCGGGTTCGGCGGCTATCCGAGCGTTCCCCCAATTCTCGCGGCCGGTTTCGCGGGCCTGCCGACCGTGATCCACGAGCAGAACGCGGTGCTTGGCCGCGCCAACCGACGGCTGGCCCGCGGCGCCAGGGCTTTCGCGCTGAGTTTCAGCCATACCCAGCGCCTGAAATCCGCAGGTCATGCGAAGGCCACCGTCGTCGGTAACCCGGTCCGCCCGGAAATCGCCGCCCTCGCCGCCCGGCCCTACACGCCCCCAAGCGGCGTGATCGATCTGCTGATCGTGGGCGGCAGCCAGGGCGCGCAGGTCTTTTCCAAGATCGTCCCCGCGGCCTTCAAATCCCTCACCGCCCCTCAGCGGGCCCGGTTCCGCCTCGCACAGCAATGCCGGGCCGAAGACATCGATGACGTCCGCGCCACCTATGCGGCCCTGAACATGCCGGTCGAGCTGGAGACCTTCTTCGACGATATGCCGTCGCGTCTCGCCGCCGCCCACCTGGTTGTGGGCCGCGCCGGCGCATCGACGGTGGCCGAACTCACCGCCGCCGGCCGTCCGGCGCTGTATGTGCCCTATCCCCACGCGATCGACGACCACCAGATGTCCAACGCGCGCGCGATCGAAGCGGCGGGTGCCGGCTGGGTCATGGCGCAAAGTGAATTCACCCCTGCCGCCATGGCGGGATGGCTGGAGGCCGCATTGGAATCCGCAGACGCGCTGGCCCGCGTTGCGTCGGCCGCACGCGCACTGGGACACCCGGACGCCGCCGATCGACTGGCGGATCTGGTGGAGCATTTGATGCCGGCCAACGGCAACGGTCTGGGTCTCGATCCGACGGGCCTGCGGGAGGCAGCCGAATGAGAGCACTCCCCATCGATATCGGCCTCATCCATTTCGTCGGCATCGGCGGCATCGGCATGAGCGGCATCGCCGAAACGCTGCATGCGCTCGGCTACCAGGTCCAGGGCAGCGACATCTCGGAAAATGCCAACGTGCTGCGCCTGCGGGATCTGGGCATTCACGTCGACATCGGCCAGCGTGCCGAGAACATCGAACGCGCCTCGGTCCTCGTCGTCTCGACGGCGGTCAAAAGCGACAACCCCGAGGTCGTCGCCGCACGCGCACGCCTCGTTCCGGTCGTGCGCCGCGCCGAGATGCTCGCCGAGTTGATGCGCCTCAAATGGTCCATTGCCGTCGGCGGCACCCACGGCAAGACAACGACCACATCGCTGATCGCGGCCATGCTCGACGCCGCTGACCGCGACCCTACCGTGATCAACGGCGGCATCATCAATGCCTACGGCACCAATGCGCGGCTGGGCGAGGGCGAATGGATGGTGGTGGAGGCCGACGAGTCTGACGGCACCTTCATCAAACTTCCGGCGGCCATTGCGGTGGTCACGAATATCGACCCCGAGCATTTGGATTTCTACGGCACCTTCGACGCCGTGCGCGAAGCCTTCGCGACATTCGTCTCGAACATTCCCTTCTATGGCTTCGCCGCGATGTGCATCGATCATCCCGAGGTTCAGGCCCTAATTCCGCAGCTGAAGGATCGGCGGATCGTGACCTACGGTTTCTCGCGGCAGGCGGATGTCCGTGGTGTGAATCTCGAGACAGATTCAACCGGCATGCGCTTCGACGTGAACGTCGCCCAGCGGGCCAACAGCGCCGTGCGCACGATCGAAGGCATTCGGTTACCGATGTTCGGTGCCCACAACGCCCAGAACGCACTCGCCGCAGTGACCGTCGCGCTTGAGATGGATATTCCCGATGCGGTGATTCAAACCGCCTTCACCGGCTTCGAAGGTGTGAAGCGTCGCTTCACCAAGACCGGCGAAGCCGGCGGCATCACCGTCATCGACGATTACGGGCACCATCCGGTGGAAATCTCGGCCGTCCTGGATGCCGCGCGCAGCGCGACACAGGGCCGGGTGATGGCGATCTTCCAGCCGCACCGCTACACGCGCGTCGAAAGCCTGTTTGACGATTTCTGTACCTGCTTCAACAACGCCGACATCGTGTTCGTGTCGGACATATACCCGGCCGGCGAGGCCCCGATCGAGGGAGTGGACCGCAACGCGCTGGTGGACGGGCTTCGTGCCCGCGGCCACCGGGACGTGCGCCCACTCCCCGATCCGGATCGGCTTGCCGAATTGGTCGCGGCCAGCGGCACGAGTGGCGACATGGTCGTGTTCCTCGGCGCCGGTACCGTCACCAACTGGGCGCAGGCGCTGCCCGACGAGTTGAACCTGCTGATGTCAAGTGACACGGGGACGGAGGGATGACCATGGCGGCCATTTCACGCACCCCCTCACTGCTCGACAGGCTGCCCGCCGTGCGCGGCAAGTACGAGCCCGCCGGCGCCATCGCACGCCACACCTGGTTTCGCGTCGGCGGTCCGGCGGAAATTCTGTTCCGGCCTGCGGACGTCACCGATCTGGCGAATTTCCTGGCTAGCAAACCCGACGACGTCCCCGTGACGGTTCTCGGCGCCGGGTCAAACCTGTTGATTCGTGACGGCGGCGTCTCCGGCGTCGTGATCCGGCTCGGCCGGCCCTTCTCGACAATCCGTATCGACGGTGTTTCGGTTCAGGCGGGCGCCATGGCCCTCGACTACAACGTCGCCAAAGCCGCCCGCGACGCCGGCGTGGCAGGGTTCGAATTCATGGCCGGCATTCCCGGCACGGTCGGCGGCGGCCTGCGGATGAACGCGGGCGCCTATGGCCGCGAATTCAGGGACGTGGTTCGCGAGGCGACGGCGCTCACACCCCATGGCGACATCCGCGTCCTGGCCCCCGAGGATTGGGGGCCGCGTTATCGCGGTTCCGCCGTACCGTGCGACTGGATTTTCGTCGGCTGTGTCATGGAAGGCGTGTGGGGCAACAAGGACGAGATCGAACGGGCGATGACCCTGGTGCAGGAATCGCGCGAGGAGACCCAGCCGATCCGGACCCGTACCGGCGGCAGCACTTTCAAGAACCCGAACGGCCACAAGGCCTGGGAACTCATCGATCGCGCCGGTTGCCGCGGGCTCAGGCTCGGCGGCGCCCAGGTGTCGGAGAAGCATTGCAACTTCCTGGTCAACACCGGCGGCGCGACAGCCGCCGACATCGAGGGGCTCGGCGAAGAAGTCCGCCGCCGGGTGCGCGAGACGACCGGGATCGAACTGACCTGGGAACTGGAACGGATCGGCGATCCGGCGGGGAGCGAGCTGTGAACGCCCCCGCACGCAAGCGCGTGGCCGTCCTGATGGGTGGCACATCGGCCGAACGCGACGTCTCGCTGGAATCCGGCCGGCAATGCGCCGAGGCCCTGCGCGAAGCCGGGTACGATATTTTCGTGATCGACGTCACTGCCGACATCCGCGCATTGCTCGATGCCCTCGATCCGCGCCCCGACGTGGTCTTCAACGCGTTGCACGGCAACTTCGGCGAGGATGGCAACATCCAGGGCCTGCTGAACCTCCTCAATCTGCCTTACACCCATTCCGGGGTCCTGTCCTCGGCACTGGCCATGGACAAGGCCGCCGCGCGCGCGATCTTCGCAGCCGAAGGCCTCGGCATCGCCCGCGGCATGCTGACCAGCCGCGAAGAGGTGCTCGCCGGCGACGTGATGCCACGTCCCTATGTGATCAAACCCAACAGCGAAGGCTCTTCTGTCGGCGTCCAGATCATCGAAGACGGCGCCAACGGACCCGATCCCGCCGCACTCGAAGCCGACAGGTTGCTGGTGGAGGAATTCATCCCGGGGCGCGAATTGACTGTTGCCGTCATGGGGGCCGCGGGCGAAGACCCACGCTCATTGGCCGTGACCGAGCTGCGGCCAACCAAGGGCTTCTACGACTATGAAGCCAAGTATACCGACGGCGTCACCGAGCATCTTGTGCCGGCTCCCGTCAGCGAGGGCGTCTACGACCGGGCAATGACCTGGGCGGCCAGGGCGCACAAAGCCCTTTACTGCCGGGGCGTTACCCGCGCCGATTTCCGATATGACGACGACCGCGATGCGCTGGTGATCCTCGAAGTCAACACCCAGCCGGGCATGACGCGCCTGTCACTGGTGCCGGAACAGGCGACCCATTGCGGCATCGCATTCCCTGAACTTGTGAGTTGGATGGTGGAGACCGCGCAATGCGATTGATCCCGAAGATCGGCGCTACCAAGAACAAAAGCACCCGGCGGCCGCCGGTCAATCGCCGGCGACGCCGGATGATTGTTACCACTGCTTGCGTCGCAGGCATCGCCGCCGTGACCGGCGGCGCGTGGCAATTGTCTGCGAATGGCTGGATCGACGCGCGAATGAAAGCACTGAGCGCGTCGGCCCTTCAGGTTTCAGCGAATGCGGGCCTGCGGGTGGACGATGTCGTCCTCAGCGGGCGACAGAACGCCGAAGCGGCCGAGATCCTCGCAGCGCTGGATATCGAGCGCGGATCACCAATCTTTGCCATCGACATGAATGCCGCGCGCGAGCGCGTCGAATCCCTGGGTTGGGTCCGGTCGGCGGAAATCGCACGCCGGTTGCCAGATGTTGTTTTTGTCCGTGTTGTCGAACGCCAGCCTTTGGCTATCTGGCAGTTTGACGGTCAAGCGGTGCTTGTGGATCGCGTCGGCAAGACCATTCAGCGCACCGGACTCGATGCCTTTGCGCATCTGCCCCTGATCGTCGGTGACGGTGCGCCCGAGCATGCCGCGCAGTTGATTGATCTGCTGCAAGCCTATCCCGCCGTCGCCCAGGCCATTGAAGCCGCCGTGCGCGTGTCTGAGCGCCGCTGGAACCTTCGCTTGCGCAATGGGATCGACGTGCGGCTTCCCGAACTGAATATCTCCGCCGCGCTGACCCGCCTCGATGATTTCCAGCGCGAGCACGCTCTGCTCGACCGCGATGTCGTCGCTGTCGATCTGCGGGTCCCTGATCGTTTGATCGTCCGTGTTGGCCGCAATAGCGCGCCCCGGCCGAAATCCGAGGGAAAAGACACATGAGTATGGATTGGGGAACCGGCGGATTGCCAAAGAAGCTGACAAAACCGCGAACCGGCACATTCGCCGTCCTCGATATTGGCACCAGCAAGGTGTGCTGCCTGATCGCACGCGCCGGGCGCCATTCCGCAGAGGGCAACGCCGCATCGAGCGCGCAGCCGCGCGTGATTGGTGCCGGCCACCAGCTCAGCCGCGGCCTGAAGAACGGCGCGATTATCGACATCGACGCCGCCGAAGACGCCATCCGCAAGGCGGTGCACATGGCCGAGCAGATGGCCCAGGAAACCATCAGTTCGGTCACGGTCAACATCAGCGCCGGTGCGCCGCAATCCGAAATTCTGGGCGTTGACGTGGATATCGGCGGCCAACAGATCGACGAGATGGATCTGCATCGCGTGTTCCAGCACACCCATACGGTGCGGCAGGCCAACAATGCCGCGAATGGAAACGGCCTCGGAAATGGCTACGGCAAGGAACGGGAATTGATCCATTCCATTCCCGTCGGGTTCGCGATCGATGGTCAAAAGGGTATCGATGACCCCCGCGGCATGTACGGACAGAAATTATCCGTGAACATGCATCTGGTGTCCGCGTCCGCGAACACCATGCGCACGATCCGCGCGGCGGTCGAACGCTGCCATCTCACGATTGAAGGGTTCGTCCTCTCACCCTACGCCTCGGGTCTCGCAACGCTGGTCGAAGACGAAGCCGACCTCGGGGTTACGGTCGTCGACATGGGCGGCGGGACCACCGGGCTCGCCATCTTCTACGACGGACAAATGATGTTCGCCGACACGATCCCTGTCGGCGGCAATCATGTGACATCCGATGTCGCCCGCGGCCTCTCCACGAGCATCGCCAACGCCGAACGCCTCAAGACATTCTACGGCAACGCGCTCGCAACCGAGTCCGACGAGCATGATCTGCTCGACGTTCCCCAGGTTGGCGAAGAGGAACACAACGCCGCGGTCCAACTGCCACGTTCGCTGCTCAATGGCATTATCCAGCCACGCATCGAGGAAACCTTCGAACTGGTCCGTGCCCGGCTCGACGACAGCGGCTTTGGCCCGCTGGCGGGCCGGCGCGTCGTTTTGACCGGTGGCGCCAGCCAGCTACAGGGCGTCCGCGATCTCGCGGGACGCGTTCTCGACAAACAGGTTCGTATGGGTCGGCCCCTGCGTGTCCGCGGTCTCGCGGACGCAATTGCCGGCCCCGCATTCGCCACCGGCGCGGGTCTCATCGCCCATGCGGTCGACAATTCGTCGTCGCTGACGATGCCGTCGCCGGTACGACAGGGGGAATCAGGCCGCTTCTCAGGGCGGTTTGGTCAGTGGTTTCGTGATCATTTCTAGACATCTCTCCCCCACTCCCCCGACCCAGGGTTTCGGCGTGCGCCGGAACGGTGGGTCACCGTTCCGGCCATGTCTGGTCGTTCTTCCCATGAGCTCAATGCTGTAAAACTGGAGGCTAATATGACGCTCAATCTCACTGCTCCCCCACCCGATACCCAACTCAAGCCACGGATCGTCGTTATCGGCGTTGGTGGTGCCGGTTCAAACGCGGTCAACAACATGATTGCGTCCAAACTGGAAGGCGTCGAATTCGTCGTCGCCAACACTGACGCCCAGTCATTGGCGATGAATGCATCTGAGCGGCGAATCCAGCTCGGCATGAACATCACCAACGGTCTTGGCGCCGGCGCGCGCCCGGACATTGGCCGGGCCGCCGCCGAAGAGGCGCTCGATGAAATCATCGATCACCTGCAGGGTAGCCACATGGCATTTATCGCTGCCGGCATGGGTGGTGGTACGGGGACAGGCGCGGCGCCGGTCATCGCACGCGCTGCGCGTGAACAGGGCATTCTGACGGTCGGCGTTGTAACCAAGCCGTTCCAGTTTGAAGGCCGCCATCGCGCCACGTTGGCCGATGAAGGCATCGAAGAATTGCAGCACTTTGTTGACACCCTGATCGTGATCCCGAACCAGAACTTGTTCCGGATCTGCAACGAGAACACCACCTTCGCCGATGCGTTCTGCATGGCCGACAACGTGCTCCATTCGGGTGTACGGGGTGTTACCGATCTCATGATCATGCCGGGCCTGATCAATCTCGACTTTGCCGACATTCGTACGGTGATGAGCGAGATGGGCAAGGCGATGATGGGCACCGGCGAGGCAACGGGCGACAGTCGCGCGATCGAAGCTGCCGAATCCGCAATCGCCAATCCGCTTCTCGACGACGTGTCGATGCGCGGTGCACGCGGTGTTCTGATCAACATCACCGGCGGACCCGATATGACCCTGTTTGAGGTCGACGAGGCGGCAAACCGCATCCGTGAGGAAGTGGACCCCGACGCAAACATCATCTTCGGCTCGACCTTCGACGAGAAACTCGAAGGCATGATGCGGGTCTCGATCGTCGCCACGGGAATCGACGTTAACGCCGATGCCTTGCCGAGATCGCCGATGATTTCACTGGTCCATGACTCGGAAAAGTCCAAGGCCAAACAGGTCGAAGCGGTCCCGGAGACGGCGCCTGCGATGGACGCGACCCCACCGGCTGCCAAATCCACCGAGGCGGTATCCGCCCCGGCAATGCCGGCCCCA
>JAQCFD010000161.1 GCA_027618305.1 Pseudomonadota bacterium | reverse complement strand
CGCGCGCCGCCACGGCCCAGCCGGGGGCCGCAGATCCGGCGTGCACGCGCGCCACGTCGGGCAGGGCCGCCCGGCGAAGCCCCCGACCGGGCGCCAGGAACGACAGCGCCTCAAGCAAGTTGGTCTTGCCCGCGCCATTGGCACCGATCAGCACGACCGGTGATGGCCCAACATCGAGGCGCAACGCCGCGTAGCTTCGGAAAGTCGTCAGATCGAGGCGCGCAATATGACCCTGTGACCGGGCAACGCCATGCACGGAGACGTTGGTCCCGCCATTCTGCGTTGCACCAAGGGTCATCGTCACCACGCGCGGCTAGACGCGCATCGGCATGAGGACATAAAGCGCGCTCTCGTCTCCGCTGTCGCGAACGATCGTCGGCGACGACGCATCCGCCAGAACGAATTCCGCGTTGTCGTTTTCGATCTGAGCGGTGATATCGAGCAGGTAACGCGAGTTGAAACCGATTTCGATCTCCGTCTCGTCATACGACACTTCGAGCTCTTCCGACGCGCTGCCATTCTCGGCGCTCGTGGCCGACAGGGTCAGCTGGCCCGGGCTAACGGCCAGCTTGATCGCGCGGCTTTTCTCCGATGAAATGGTCGAAACCCGATCCACGGCCTGCGCAAAGGCGCCACGGTCCACGGTAAGAATCTTGTCATTGTCTTTCGGAATCACCCGCTCGTAGTCGGGGAAGGTTCCGTCGATCAGCTTCGAGGTCAGCACCGCGTCGTCGAACGTCATGCGAATGCGCGTGTCAGATAGCGCAATCTCGATCGGATCTGTCGTTTCCTCGATCAGCTTGCGCAGTTCGCCAATCGCCTTGCGCGGCACGATGACACCGGGAATGCCGGCACCACCGTCGGGCATCGGCAACTGCACCCGGGCCAGACGATGCCCGTCGGTTGCCACGGCGCGCAGAACGTTCGTCCCGTCCTGGTCGGCGGCATGGAGGAAGATACCGTTGAGGTAGTAACGGGTTTCCTCGGTCGAGACCGCAAAACGCGTGCGGTCGACCAGCGTGCGCAGATCTTCGGCCTCGAGGGTGAAGCTATGGGGCATGTCGCCGCCACTCATGGTCGGGAAATCCTCGACCGGCAGTGTCGCGAGATTGAACTTCGACCGACCGGCCCGGATCAGCATCTGGCCGGCCGCGGCATCGGTCTCGATTTCCACCTGCGCGCCATCCGGAAGCTTGCGCACGATATCGTAGAGCGTGTGCGCAGGGGCTGTCGTCGAGCCCTCCTGCGCCGTCTCGGCCGGAACGGTTTCGTTGATGGCAAGGTCCATGTCGGTTGCGCTGAGCGTCAAGCTGCCATTTTTCCCGTCCAGAAGAACATTGGCGAGAATCGGGATGGTGTTGCGTCGCTCAACAACGCTCTGAACATGGGCCAATGCTTTGAGAAACGTCGCCCGCTCGATGGTCAGTTTCATTCTTCTTCGGTCCTTTTTGGCCCCGGATGCGGCTCCCCGGAATGGGGTGTAACGCATGATGCGACGCGGATTGTCCTACTTGTCGCAAGCGCCCGGAAATCCGGGAAATCTGGGCAAAATCTGAAGTGCGGAAAGTATAGCAAATACGGCCTGATTCGTCAGGCAAATCGGCCACCGAACGCTTACGCGTACAGCCAAAATTATTCAGCTATATCAACGCCTTAAAAAAGGCACGCGATGCGACGCGGTTCAGATTTCCAGCATCCGGCGCAGCAACTCGACATCTTCGTTGAATCCGATGTCGGCCGAGCGCAGCTCCTCGACCTTGCGAACGGCATGCATGACCGTCGTATGATCGCGTCCGCCGAACTTGCGGCCGATCTCGGGCAGTGAGCGCGACGTCAGCTGCTTGGCCAGATACATCGCCACCTGTCGCGGCCGCGCAACGGCGCGCGCACGACGCGCCGAGTGCATATCCGCCAGGCGGATGTTGAAATGTTCGGCCACGCGTTTCTGGATTTCCTCGATCGTCACGCGCCGGTCATTGGCGCGCAGCAGATCATGGAGGACCTCCTGGGTCGTCTCGAGGGTCACGGGCCGGCCGACGAGAGTGGTGTGTGCGACGATGCGATTCAGTGCACCTTCAAGCTCACGCACATTCGAGGTGATCTTGTGGGCGAGAAATTCCAGAACCTTGTCGGGAATCTCGGTCCCGATATGCTCGGCCTTGGCCTGCAGAATTCCGAGGCGCAGCTCATAATCCGTGGGATGGATATCGGCCACAAGGCCACAGCCCAGGCGGGACTTGAGCCGTTCTTCCATGCCCTCAAGGTCGGACGGTGACTTGTCGGCCGACACAATGATCTGCCGGTTCTGGTCCACCAACGCATTGAAGGTATGGAAAAATTCTTCCTGGGTGGAATCCTTGCCGGCGATGAACTGGATGTCATCGATCATCAGCACGTCGACGGAACGGAATTGCTCCTTGAAGTCCATAATCGTGCGGTAACGCAGCGCCCGGATAAACTGGTACATGAATTTCTCGGCGGACATGTACAGGACCCGCCGCTGCGGCTCACGCTCGGTGAGATGCCAGGCGATTGCATGCATCAAATGGGTCTTGCCCAGGCCGACGCCGCCATAAAGGAAGAGCGGGTTGAACGGGACTGCCTTGGCCTCACCGACCCGGCGGGCGGCGGCATGGGCCAACTCGTTGGACCGCCCGACCACGAAATTGCCGAACTTGAACCGCTCGTCGAGGTACCCGCGAATATCGCCAAAACCGTTCTCTACAGCCCCCGGGGTCGCGTCTGCGCCGGCCGTCGTCTGTGAGACTCGCGGTGCGGCCTCGGATTCGATGCGCTGGGCCAGCGGCTGTCGCGGCGGCGCGCCAGCCTGAATGATGGTCTGGGACGGCTCGACGATGATCTCGACCGACTGGACCCCATCATTCTCGTCCGCCCACAACTCTGTCAGGCGCGTGCCGTAATTCTGATCAATCCAATCGCGCATGAAGCGGGTCGGCACAGCGACCCGAATGCGGCCGGCATTGAAATCCCCGAGAGTCAGAGGCTTCAACCAGCTGTTGAAAGCGGCTTCCCCGACATCGGTACGCAACTTCGCGCGCACCCGGGTCCACTGCTCTGTCAGAGTTCCGTCGTTCTGCCCCCACTGCTCACTCATCTGGCGATAATCTCCATGAACTCGACCAACCAAAATTCGCTGCACGCCCTCCGCCAGGATAGGTCACGCGGCACTAAAATCATTGCCCGGCGACGGTGTCGATACACACCGCCCAAAGCAACCAGACGAACCCGTCAATGAGAAGGGAGACTTTCCCCAAACACACACCAACGTCCACCCCCGCGCCTCACGAACACCCGTGAAGGAACCGGACAGAAGCGCCAAAAAGACGACAGGATCGAGAAAGAAGTCGCGGTGACACCAAATGCGGTGGCCCGCAAATTAAAAGCCAGTTTTACTTGTTTTTAGTTCTTAAAACCGACCTTTTACTCCTCCCAGACACAATTTTCCCTCGGCAGACTTAGTTGTTCTAAATCCAACTTAGTCTACTCAAATCCTCTTCTGTATTTATCCGATTATCCACTGACCGATTATTGCTTTTTACTGCATCCTCGGTCCCGTGAGGCAAGATGGAACATAGCGTGAGAGGCCGGGACTAGCAACCGGTCAAAAGGTCGAATGCGTAAAAAAAACACGAAAATTTCACGCGCCGTGCAGCCACCATACGCGCAAATAAAAACCGCGCCACAAGGGCGCGGTCGATAAAAATGCTGGCAGGCTGGTTGGTTACGCCAAGGCCTTTATGCGTGCCGACAAGCGGGACAGCTTTCGCGATACCGTGTTGGCGTGCATCACACCTTTTTGCGCACCGCGCTGCATTTCCGGCTGTGCTGCGCGGAATGCCGCCATGGCCCCCGGCTTGTCGCCCGCAGCGATCGCCGCCTCGACCTGCTTCACATGTGTGCGGATGCGCCCGATCCGGTTACCGTTGATCGTGGTGCGGCGCTCGTTGCGACGAATGCGTGTTTTTGCCGAAAGATGATTGGCCATATTGGGTCTCGAAATCGATTGAGTGTTCGGGCGCGGTGTATAGACGGGGTCTGAGGGCCCGTCAAGGTCACAACGGCCTGAAATACGAAGGAATTTGGCCGCGTCAGGCGCGGCCCAATCCCCTGATCCTACTTATTCTTGAAGTTGGGTTGCCGCTTTTCGGCGAACGCCGCCATGCCTTCCTTCTGATCCTCGGTCGCGAAGGTCGAATGGAACAGCCGGCGCTCGAACCGCACGCCCTCGGACAAAGTGCTCTCATAGGCCCGATTGACCGCCTCCTTCGCCATCATAACGACCGGTCGCGACAGGCCGCTGATCGTGTTTGCGGCCTGCATCGCCTCATCCATCAGGGATTCCAGCGGCACCACCCGGCTGACAAGCCCCGCGCGCTCCGCCTCCTCGGCATCCATCATGCGGCCGGTCAAAACCATTTCCATCGCCTTCGATTTACCCACAAAGCGCGTCAGGCGCTGTGTGCCACCCGCGCCGGGAATGGTGCCAATGGTGATCTCCGGCTGGCCGAATTTCGCATTCTCGGCGGCGATGATGAAATCGCACATCATTGCCAGTTCGCAGCCACCGCCCAGGGCATAGCCGGCCACTGCCGCCACCACCGGCTTGCGGCAGGTGGTCACCCGCTCCCAGCCTTTCGTGATGAAATCCTCAAGATAGGCATCCATATAGGATTTGCCCGCCATCTCCTTGATGTCGGCGCCGGCCGCAAAGGCTTTCTCGGACCCGGTGAGAACAATGCAGCCGACATTCTCGTCTGCCTCGAACGCATCGAGCGCCTGACCCAACTCGCTGATCAGTGCATCGCACAGGGCATTCAGCGCCTTGGGACGGTTCAACCGGACGACGCCAACATGGCCTTGTGTTTCCACTTCGATATTTTCATAGGCCATGATGGGCCTCCTCGATCTGACAAATGGTTTGAGTTTCGAAATCCGCGTTTCCGCGTGTTGAGCTCTTTCGGGGCACCCTTGCTGCACGCGCGTTTATGGCGTGCCGGGCGCAATGGCGAAGCGGACGACGACGACGCCGTCCCCGGCTTCCACATTCACACGCAGCGTCTCCGTGCCGCGTGTCCAGGTTTGTTCAGCGCCGGGCTGCCAGCCCAGCGCGGGCAATGTTTCGGCATAGAAGGCGCGCACCCCGGCCGGGTCTGTGCGCCCGCTCGCCACGGCCTGCACAATCCGGCCCCCGGGTTTATCGAACGCAACGCGCGCGTCCGGCACTTCGGTCAGGCCGGGGGCCAGGGGCAAATCATCGACATCCGCGAGATAGACCGGTCCTTGCGCGGCCGCCGGGGCGACAGGCGCAGCCAGCACGAGCAACGCCGACATCAACATCGCCGCGATCCGCGGAACCGTTATTGTGCAAAGCAACATAATGCCGCTCTTAGCTCACCGTTGCTGTCGAGAGCAATAGAAAGTGGATCGGCCGGATTGAACGATCCGGGCGATCCGGCAGTCTTCTAACCCGGCCTCGGTGCATTTGGTACAGGCCTCACCGGCCCGGTCGTAGACCGCCCAGCGATGCTGAAAGTAGCCGAGTTCCCCATCGGTCTGGACATAGACCCGCAGCGATGACCCCCCGGCCTCGATCGCCTCGGCCAGCACATCACGGACCGCACCGACAAGCCGCGCCGCGCGATTGCCCGCGACCGTATGCGCGCTCCGCCGGGGGCTGATTCCCGCGCGCCACAGGGCCTCACAGGCATAGATGTTGCCGATACCGGCGACAACCCGCTGATCGAGCAGCGCGGCCTTGATCGGGGTCCGCTTGCCGTGCAGCGCGCCGGCCAGATAGTCACGCGAGAACGCATCCGAGAGGGGCTCCGGGCCAAGCGCGCGCAAGTGCGGGCTCGCGGCCTCGCCATCCGGGGCGATCAGGTCCATGAACCCGAACCGGCGCGTATCGTTATAGACGACGCGCCCGCCGTCCTCGGCCTCGACCAGCACATGGTCGTGTTTCTCCGCCAGCGCCCAGCCGGAATTATGCCCGGCCTGCCCGGAGGATGCCGCCGCCCCCGGAACGACCGTGAACCGTCCCGACATGCCGAGATGGGCGAGCCACGTCACACGGTTGTCGAGGCGGATGAGAATATATTTCGCACGGCGTGCGACCTCGGTCACGGTCCGGCCGGTCAGCCGGTCGGCGAAGCCTTCGGGGAACGGAAACCGCAGGTCGGGCCGACGCAGTTCGACCCGCGTGAGGCGCTTGCCTTCGAGTGCGGGGCGCAGGCCGCGAACGACGGTTTCGACTTCTGGTAATTCGGGCATATCGGCATCCGGCGGCGGATCTCAATCGTGCCTGTCTTATCATGCACATGGTCGCAGAGCGGCTTTTCTTTTGCCGCCCGAGGCCCTCGTCCGATATGTTCGCCCGGCGATGCGCGAACCTGGCCCCGAATTACCGCACGACACCACGCATTTTGGCTTCGAAGACGTCCCCGTCTCGGAGAAGAGCGGACGTGTGCGCGACGTCTTCTCCTCGGTCGCCGGCAGCTACGACCTGATGAACGACCTGATGAGCATGGGGGTCCACCGGTTCTGGAAATCGGTTTTCGTCGACCTGGTCACCCGGCGGCCCGATCTGCAGGTCCTGGATGTGGCCGGGGGCACGGGCGATATCGCCTTTCGTATCCGCGAAAAGGCCCGGCCGGGCACGCGGATCACGGTCTGCGACATTAATGCAGACATGCTGACGGTCGGCCGGAACCGCGCGCTCGACCGGGGGATTCTTGGTCGCGACGATGGCATTCGCTGGGTCTGTGGCGACGCCGAAGCCGTGCCGGTGCCGGATTCAAGCTTCGACACGTATACAATCGCGTTCGGCATGCGCAACGTCACCGCTATTCCTGCCGCACTGGCCGAGGCGCGCCGCGTCCTGCGCCCCGGCGGCCAGTTCCTGTGCCTCGAATTCAGCCAGGTCGTGCTGCCCGTGCTCGACGAAATTTACGACCGCTATTCCTTTTCGGTCCTGCCCTGGCTTGGAAAACGAATCGCCCATGACGAAGCCGCCTACCGCTATCTCGCGGAAAGCATTCGGAAATTCCCCGATCAGAGTGCCTACAGCGAACTGATCCGTGACGCGGGGCTGGAATCCGTGCGGGTCCGCAACCTGTCGGGCGGCATCGCTGCCATCCATTCTGCGCGCCGGATCTGACCAGCGATGCTGCGCGCACTTCGAAACATCTTTCGGCTGATCGCGATCGCGCGCACGCTCGCACGATACGACGCGCTGTTCCCCGCCGACTGGCTGCCGGCCACCGGCGGCCTCGTGTTCGCGGCACGCGTCCTGTCGGGCTTCCGCACCGCACCGGGCATGCGCGATCTCCGTCCCGGGGAGCGCCTCGCCCGGGCCCTCCAGGATCTCGGCCCGAGCTTCATCAAGTTCGGCCAGATGCTGAGTACCCGCCCCGATCTGGTAGGCGAGAGCATTGCCAACGATCTGTCCAGCCTGCAGGACCGGCTACCGCCGTTCACCAGCGCCGAGGCGCGCGCCGCCATCGAGGCCGAATTCGAACGCTCGATCGACGACATGTTCGAGCATTTCGAGGACACGCCCGTAGCAGCGGCATCCATCGCACAGGTTCATTTCGCCCGGGTTCGCATCCCCGACGCATCAGACGAGGCGGGGGACAAGACTGGCGGCGGTGTGCAAATGCGCGACGTTGCGGTCAAGGTCCTGCGCCCGGGCATCGAGCGCGCGGTGGAACGCGATCTGGACCTGTTCCGCTGGATCGCCGATGTCGCCGAGAGCACCCAGCCGCGGCTGCGGCGGCTGAAACCGGTGGTCGCCGTCGA
>JAQCFD010000160.1 GCA_027618305.1 Pseudomonadota bacterium | reverse complement strand
TGGATCAGGCCCTGGGCCGGGTCGACGAGCCGATCTCGCCCCGCGCGCCCGCGCCGGTCTGGCGGCTGCGCACCGCGTTTGCCGAGGCGCTGGGCCGCGAGGAACATATCGCGGCGGCGGCCCGCAACCTGACCGAGGCGCTGTGCAATCGCCTCGCCCGGGCCGAACGGGGCGCGCGGCGGCTGGAGCTGTGCCTCTACCGGGTCGGCGGGCGGGTCGATACCATCATGGCCGGCACCAGCCGGGCGAGCCACGACCCCGATCACCTGGCGCGACTTCTCAACGAACAGCTCGAGCGCCTGCCCGAGCCACCCACTTCCGCCCCCGACCCGCTGAGCGCCGCCGCCGAGGCCATGGTCGAGACGCTCACCCTCGCCGCGGTGGTCACCGAACCGCTCCGCGCCACCCAGACCCGCCTCGCCACGGGGGAAAAAGGCCGGCGCGACGCCGATCCCGCCGCCCTGGAACGCCTGGTGGACCGGCTGGCCGGGCGTCTCGGCCCCGACAATGTGATGCGCTTTGCCGCCCGCGACACCCATCTGCCCGAGCGGGTGCAGGCAGGCGCACCGGCGTTGACCGGTCCCTTCGGTACGTCCGAGACCTCCTGGCAGCCAGCGCAGCCCCGGCCGCCGCGCCTGCTCGCCCGGCCCGAACCGGTCGAGGCCATGGCGCCGGTGCCCGACGATCCGCCGGTGCTGTTTCGCTGGCGCGGCCGCACCCACCGGATCACCCGCGCCGAGGGCCCGGAGCGGATCGAGCCCGAATGGTGGCGTCAGCCCGAGACCGGCGACAACACAACCGTCCTCGACGCCGACACCCGCGACTATTACCGGGTGGAAGACACAGACGGTCGCCGTTTCTGGCTCTATCGCGAGGGCCTGTATGACCGGCAAGCCGCCGACACGCCGCCCCGCTGGTTCCTGCACGGACTGTTCGGGTGAGCGCGCCATCACAATCGCGGGCGGGTCACAGACCCGCCCCTACGGGGAATGGTGGAACGGCACCATCGCGGACGGGTCACAGACCCGCCCCTACGGAGAATGGTGGAACGGCACCATCGCAGGCGGGTCACAGACCCGCCCCTACGGAGACCGAGGAAATTGTAGGGGCGGGTTTCAAACCCGCCCGCGAGAGGAGATATCTGATGTCAACGGGACAACCCAACAGGCCCAAACGCCAGACTCTGCGCTTAAGGCATCACGACTATTCCGCGCCCGGCGCCTATTTCGTCACCATCTGCACCCATCGGCACAAATGCATCTGCGGATCAATCCCGAACACGGCCTTTGAACCCAACAGTCTGGGCGAGATCGTCACACAAAGTTGGGCGGAACTACCGGATCACTATCCCAACCTGCAACTCGATGTCTTCGTCGTCATGCCGAACCACATCCACGGACTGATCTTTCTGACCGAGACATCTCCGCGTCGCCCGTTATCTGAGATTGTCAGGGGGTTCAAAACATTCTCCGCCAAGCACATCAATCAACATCAAGACACGCCCGGTAGCCCTGTTTGGCAAAGGGGGTTCCACGAACATATCGTCCGCAACGACGACTCCCTCGACAAGATTCGCCGATATATAGAGACAAACCCTGCGCGCTGGGCGATTGACCGGGAAAATCCGGCGTTCATGCGGGCGGGTCACAGACCCGCCCCTACAGGGAATGGTGGAACGGCACCATTGCGGGCGGGTCACAGACCCGCCCCTACGGGAAATACCGGTGCTGTAGGGGCGGGTTTCAAACCCGCCCGCAACACGAATGATGATGTTGTAGGGGCGGGTTTCAAACTCGCCCGAAACCCGGGCCGACGACCATGAACGCCTCCAGCTATGTCGAACTCCAGGTGACGAGCAATTTCTCGTTCCTGCAGGGCGCCGCCCATCCCGAGGAACTCACCGCGCGGGCCGCCGAACTGGGCCATTCGGCTGTCGCCATCACCGACCGCAACACGCTCGCCGGCGTGGTGCGCGGGCATCTGGGGGCCAAACAGGCCGGAATCCGGGTGATCGTCGGCGCCCGGCTGGATTTCATGGATGCAAGCCCGTCCCTGCTCTGCCTGCCGACGGACAAGGCCGCCTACAGCCGCCTGTCCCAACTCCTGACGCTGGGCAAACGCCGCGCCGAGAAAGCCCAGTGCCACCTGACGATCGCCGATCTGACCAACCCGGACGGCGCGTTTCTGCGTGGCGTCGGGCAGATCCTGATCGTCCTGCCGCCCGACGATCTCCCGAAAACCCCCGAAGGCATTTTCCCGAGCTTTTTGAATCGTCTATCCGGCGAACTTGAATCGGAAACTTACCTCGCCGCGAGCCATCTCTACCGGGGCGACGACACCAGGCGGCTGGCCCGTCTGTCCGCCATCGCCTCGGCCTGCGCCACGCCCCTCGTCGCCACCAACGATGTGCGCTATCACGCGGTCGAACGGCGCGCGCTGGCCGACGTCGTCACCTGCATCCGCGAGCATTGCACCATCGACAATGCGGGCCGCCGCCTGGCGGTCAACGCCGAGCGGCACCTGAAGCCGGCCACAGAGATGGCGCGGCTGTTCCGCGATTATCCCGACGCGATCGCCCGCACGGGCGCCATCGCCACCAAATGCCGCTTTTCCCTCGACGAACTGCGCTACGAATACCCTGCCGAGCCCGTCGCCGCCGGGCGCACTCCCGATGCCGAACTCGCACGCGAGACCTGGCGCGGCGCGGCGGAACGCTATCCCGCCAGCGAGTACCCCGACGGCATCCCCGCGAAGGTCCGCGCCCAGCTTGAACATGAGCTCACCCTGATCGCCGAGCTGCGCTACGCCGCCTACTTCCTGACCGTGCACGACATCGTCCGCTTCGCCCGGTCCCGGGGCATTCTGTGCCAAGGCCGCGGCTCGGCGGCGAATTCGGCCGTGTGCTTCTGTCTGGGCATCACCGCGGTGGACCCGAACCGGCTGGATCTGCTGTTCGAGCGGTTCATCTCCGCCGAGCGCAACGAGCCGCCCGACATCGACGTGGATTTCGAGCATGAGCGCCGCGAGGAGGTGATCCAGTACATCTACGCGAAATACGGCCGCCACCGCGCCGGGCTGGCCGCCACGGTGATCAGCTACCGCTCGCGCTCGGCCCTGCGCGAGGTCGGCAAGGCGCTGGGCCTGACCGAGGACACCGTGGCCGCCCTGTCGGGCCAGGTCTGGGGTTGGTCCAACGAGGGCGTGCCCGACGAGGTGGTGCGCTCGCTGGGCCTCGACCCGACCGACAACCGGCTGGGCCTCGCGCTGCGCCTGACCCGTGAGCTGATCGGCTTTCCCCGGCATTTGTCCCAGCACGTCGGCGGCTTCGTCATCACCCGCGAGCGGCTGGATGCGCTGGTCCCCATCGAAAACGCCGCGATGGACGACCGCACGGTGATCGAGTGGGACAAGGACGATCTCGATGCGCTGGGCATCCTCAAGATCGACGTGCTGGCGCTGGGCATGCTGACCTGTATCCGCAAGGCCTTCACCCTGCTGGCCGATCACTATGGCCGCCCCCTCGAGCTGGCGAGCGTGCCGCCCGAGGACCCGGCGGTCTACGACATGCTCGGCCAGGCGGATTCCCTGGGGGTGTTCCAGGTCGAAAGCCGGGCCCAGATGGCCTTCCTGCCGCGCATGAAGCCGCGCAACTTCTACGATCTGGTCATCGAGGTGGCGATCATCCGCCCCGGCCCGATCCAGGGCGACATGGTGCACCCCTATATCCGGCGGCGCGACGGGCTGGAAACGGTCGAGTTTCCCTCCCAGGAGCTCGAAGATGTGCTGGGCAAAACATTGGGGGTGCCGCTGTTTCAGGAACAGGCGATGCAGATCGCCATCGTCGCCGCCGGCTTCACCCCCGGCGAGGCCGACCAGCTGCGCCGGGCCATGGCGACCTTCCGCAAGACCGGCACCATCCACACCTTCCACGCCAAGATGGTCGAGGGCATGGCCGCGCGCGGCTACGACCGCGACTTCGCCGAGCGATGCTTCCGCCAGATCGAGGGCTTCGGCGAATATGGCTTCCCCGAGAGCCACGCGGCCTCCTTCGCGCTGCTGGTCTATGTGTCGTCCTGGCTCAAATGCCACTATCCGGACGTCTTCGCCGCCGCCCTGCTCAACAGCCAGCCCATGGGCTTCTACGCCCCCGCCCAGATCGTGCGCGATGCCCGCGAACACGACGTCGAGGTGCGCGGCCCCGACGTGAACCACTCCCTGTGGGACAACCGCCTGGAGGCGCTGGCAGCAAAACCACCCCACCCTGAGCTTGTCGAAGGGCGAGGTGGTGCCCCCTCATACTTCGACAAGCTCAGCATGAGGTCCGGCGAAGACGGTTCTGCAAAACACACCCACGCGCTCCGCCTCGGCTATAGGCAGATCAAGTCTCTCAACCGCGAGGCCGCCGAGGCGGTGGCGGATGCGCGGCCCGAAGACGGTTACGTCTCGGTCGAGGATGTCTGGCGCCGCACCGGCATCAACACCGCCGCCCTCGTGGCCCTGGCCGAGGCCGGCGGGTTCGACTCCCTCGGGCTGGAACGGCGCGAGGCCCTGTGGGCGATCCGGGCGCTCGGCCACAATGGCCGCGAGACGGCCGCAGCGCTTCCCCTGTTCGCCGCAGCAGAAGCCCGCGACGCGATCCCCGAGGCAAGCATCGCCTTACCCGACGAGACCCCCGGCGAGGTCGTCGCCAACGACTACGCCGCGATCCGCATGTCCCTGAACCACCACCCGGTGGGCTTGCTGCGCGACCAACTCTCGGCGATGGCCGCCGTGCCCGCCCGCGAACTGCGCGAACGGCCCAACAATCAGCGCCTGACCACGGTCGGGCTCATTCTTGTGCGCCAGCGCCCCGGCACCGCAAAGGGCGTGATCTTCCTGACCCTGGAAGACGAGACCGGGGTTGCCAATGTCATCGTCTGGCCCGATGTCTTCGCGCGCTTCCGCAAGGTGGTGCTGTCGTCACGGCTGGTGCGGATCAAGGGCAAGCTGCAGCGCGAGGGCATCGTCACCCATCTGATCGCCGAGGAGATCGTCGACCTGTCGGACCGGCTCGACGCGCTGGGTGACGGCAGCACCGATGACCCCAGGCAATTCGACCCCGCGCTCGCCCGCGCCGACGAGGTCAAATACGGCACCCGGCCCGATCCGCGCCAGTCAGAGGCCGGCGGCCCCAAGTTGGCCAAGCCCTCGCTCTGGCGTCACCCGCGCAACACCCACATCGCGATCAAGTCGCGGAATTTTCACTGAAACGGGAAGCAGCACTCAAAAGACGGGTCGTCAGCCCGTTTGATCGAAGACCTGCAGGGCATGGACCTGCACATCGACATACATGCTCAGGAAATCTTCCGCCGCGCCGTCATAGGAGCCGGAGACGGGGATCGCCTGCTGCGGCTCCCGCGCAAAGGCAATCGGCACCAGATTTTGTCCGCCATAAGACCCGTTGGTCGGGTCGAACTCGACCCAGCCCGCGCCGGGCAGATAGACCTGCACCCAGGCGTGGGTCGCGCCCGCGCCGGTCACTTCGCCAGAGCCACCGTCAATACTCGGATCATAGAGATACCCGCTCACGAAACGTGCCGCGAGACCGACGCTGCGCACGGCCTCCATCATGAACAACGCATAGTCCCGACAGGTTCCCGACCCTTTATCAAGCGTCTCGACCGGCGTTTGAACGCCCGGCTCGTAACGCGCCTCATACCCGAACTCGTTCTGGATCGCCTGTGTAACCGAAACCAGAAAATCTTCGGTATCGATGGTACCGATGCCCGCACCCAGAAAACGTCGGGTCCACTCGGTCACCCGCCGGTCCGGATCGGGATAGTGGCGCTCGATGGTCCGTCCCAGATCGGGCACCTCGCTCGCCGGATAACTGAAGGGAAGCTGACGGGCATACTCCTCAATCGGGAACTCCTCCGCATTGTGCGGGTACCGGTCGAGCACGATCTGGCTTTCGAGGTGCAGCGTGTCCGCCATTTCCGTAAAACTCGCCACGGCGACCGAATTCCCGAACACATCGTGATACCAGCGGACATTGGCCGCCGGCGTGATGGTCAGCGTCGCATTGAACAGGCGCAGATCATGGCTGTCCCGCGGCCGGAACATCATCCGGTGGTCCTGGAACTTCACCGGCCGCAAATAGCGGTAGGTCGTCACATGATTGACAGTCAGCCGTTGCACGTTCGCGCGCTCCCCAACTCAAGGCCAGAATTTATGAACAGCACCGGTATAAACCCGAGAATCACCAAGTGCTCAAAAAATCGAACGTTGCGTGATCTGACTGAACAGTTCGAGCGCACGGGTTCCCATCACCGAATTTCCGGTTTCATCAAGTTCCGGCGCCCAGACGGCAATCGTCATCTCGCCCGGAACAACCGCGACGATCCCGCCGCCCACGCCACTTTTCGCCGGCAATCCCACGCGATAGGCAAACTCGCCGACCGCGTCGTAGAGCCCGCAGGTCAGCATCAGAGAATTAACCTGGCGCGCCTGAAGTGCCGTCAGAACGGAGTCTTCTGTGCTTATCGAGACCCCGTTATTCGCGAGGGGCAAAAATGCGTGCGCCAGCTGGGCGCAGTTCATCGCCAGCGAGCAATGATGGAAATAGGCGTCCAATACGGTATCGATGTCGGTTCTTATGTTACCATATGCCTTCAGGAAATTGACCAGCGCCCTGTTGACGTGCCCGTGGGTATCCTCGGACTGCGAGACAACCTCATCGAAATTAACGCCCGGGTCGTCGGCCAGACCGCGTGCGAACTCGAGAAAACAAATCTTTGCTTCCTGCAGAACGGAAACGAGGGCGTCGATGACCACCAGCGCACCGGCGTTGATGAACGGATTTCGTGGAATCCCCTGCTCATATTCAAGCTGTACGAGTGAATTGAACGCGTTGCCGGACGGTTCGCGACCAACCCGCGACCAAAGGTCATCGCCGACAATCCGCATCGCAAGCATCAGGGAGAAGACCTTGGAGATGCTTTGAATAGAAAACGGTTCGCCCGCATCGCCGACCGAGAACGTCACACCATCGACTGTATGGATCGCCATGCCGAACTTTTCGGGTGATACGCCTGCCAGTGCCGGGATATAGCTCGCGACCTTGCCACGGCCAACCTGCTGAGGTGCCTCCGCAGCGATTTCCTCGAGAACCTCGCCGAAATCCATAACTATTTTCTTTTCTGGTATCGACCGTTACGTCGCGCCTAATCCGGCAGCAAAAACCCTTCGCCGATCTCCGCCGAGATATTCGCGAGCGCGACCTGCAAATCGTCGATGAACTTATGCAGCCGCCGTGATGTCACACGCTGCCCAAGCCCCGTTTCCAGGGTGAAGACGAGCGAACGGCGCGCCTCCTCGACCCGGGGACGACGTTGATGGTCATGGCGTATCTCCAACTCGTGCAACCGCGCACTGACACGCTCCACGCACAGGGCAACGGCGCGCGGAAATTCCTGGTCGTACAAGAGGAAGCCGGCAATGTCCTTCGCGCTGGAGCCGGCCGGGTGCAGGCTGCGAAAGGCGTGATAACCCGCGACCGAACGCAACAAGACGCTCCAGTGAATCGAAACCCGCCCATCGGATTCCATGTCGGAGACGCGATCGAAGCCCATGTCGAGGACACGTGTGGTCTGGTCCGCACGCTCAAGATATTTGCCCAACTGATAAAAACACCAGGCCTCACCCCGGAAAAAAGTCCCCTCGGCGATTCCTTCGAAAGATTGGCAGTCGAGCTTAATCTCACCACAAACCCGCGAAAGTTTGTCCAGGCGAATATCCCGCGGGGTCAGCTTGCTCACCATGTTGTGGAACATATTCAGATGCGTCCACATTTCGGTGCTGATCAGATG
>JAQCFD010000159.1 GCA_027618305.1 Pseudomonadota bacterium | reverse complement strand
CATCCCTATGGAGGTCAAAAGAATGATGCACTAACATTTAAAACGGACCAGACAGTGGGGGCAGGTCAAATCGCCCACATTCCCCGCGACTGTTTCGCATATTGCTCGTCGCATATTGAGAATATTTACCTTGAATTCGAACAAAATGCGCATTCCCCCCGTCGTTGCCGGTGTGCTCTTCGCGAGCCTCTCGACGATGATCGGCGGGGTCACGGTCGTGCTGACCCGCCTGACCATTTCCCAGTCGGATTCACTCACATTCGCGTCCGTGCGTTACGGCCTGGCGGCGATTTTTCTGCTGACTTTGTTGCTGATCACCGCGCGAATTCCACGGGTTTCGAGACGCGACATGGTTTGGCTCGGATTCTTCGGGGTGATCATGTTCTCCGGCTTCCCGTTTTTCATGACCCGGGCGCTTGAAGACACCACGGCCGCCCGCGGAGCGCTTGTGTTTGCGACACTTCCGCTGACGACCATCATCATCGGCGCCCTCTTCCGGATCGAGCGGCTGACCTTGCGCAAGCTCATCGGCATCGCCATCGCCATCGCCGGTACGTCGACCGTTTTGGGCCAGAGCGTCGCAGCGGCGGCACCGAATGCCCTGCGCGGCGACACGTTCATGTTTCTTGCCATCATCTGTGCCGCGACTTTCAACGTGTTTTCAACACGTTACTTTCTGCGATACGGCAGCCTCGCGGTTGTTTCAATGACGATGACTATCGGCAGTACCGTTCTGTTCGCCCTGGCTATCGTGTTTGGTCATCCCTTTTCGGGCTCCCTCGATTTCGACCTCCAGGGCTGGTTCATCATGTTCCTGTTGGCCATTCCAGGCGCGGCTCTAATGAATTTCCTGTGGGGACGGGCCCTGCAGCTGATCACCCCGACCCAGGCCACCATTACCGTCGGCCTCAACCCCGTGACCGCCCTGTTTCTGGGGGCGTGGATCCTCTCCGAACCCGTCACGTTGCGCATCATCATCGGCGTGGCGCTGCTGATCACCGCGATCGTCGTAACCACGTCCGACACCCGGGATGCACCGCCGAAGCCCCGCTGACAAGGATCACCCCGGCAAAACCGGGGAGCATCCCCCCAAACCATTAACACATTGTGAATTCAGTAAGTTTTAACGACGGCCTTCTAGCATCGGCTGTGCAATGTCGGATTATCCGGCATGCCTGACCGTAAGGAGACTGACATGTTTGGGACAAAGAGCCTGTTCGCTGGGCTGGTCCTGTCGGTCGTTGCAGGAAGCAACTTTGCAGAAGCAGCCCAGCCAAATCATTCGTGCACCGATCGCACGAGTGCCCTCACCCACCTGTCCAAGAAGTACAGCGAGGAACCGGTCGCCATCGGTCTCGCGAGCAATGGCGGTGTGGTGGAAGTGCTGACCGATTCCGCGGGATCGACCTGGTCGATCATCATCACCATGCCCGACGGCATGGCGTGCATCGTGGCCTCGGGAGAGCATTGGGAACCGTTGCAGCCGATCAAGGCCGGCGCACGAATTTAGCGGTATTCCGGGACTTATTGTCCCGGCAGGCCGTCGTAGAGGACCCTGTCACCGGCGCTAATGCCGAGGCGCCGCGCCGTGCCGGCATTGAGCTCGAGCACCGCACGGGCGCGCATTCGCGACGAGATCGTCGTGTGTGACAACGGAATCGTGTTCTCGGCGATCCGAACGATGCGCCCATCTGCCCCGATGAACAGCATGTCCAGGGGCAGATAGGTGTTGGCCATCCACATGGTCAGGACGCGGTCGCTGCGATAGACAAACAGCATGCCGGCGTCGGGCGCCATTTCATTGCGAAACATCAACCCGCGCGCCCGCTGATCATCGTTTACGGCAAGCTCGACGTCGAAGCTGTGGACCCCCTCCGCCGTCTCTATTTTGAGGGTCGAGCGATCAAACACCACATCGTCCTGCGCGAACCCCGGCGCGACAGCGAGAAGCAAAAACAGCAACGCCGTTACGGCGAAATTTTGATTCATTTTACTATTTAGAATCAACATATTGTAATCCATAATTTAATTTTTTAGATGAGCCTGATAAACCTGCTCCACCAGTGCCTGCACCGGGGCCCGAACGGCGCCTTCTCCCGGCGGATCCGCGATGGTTTCAAACCAGTGCTCGGGCGGGTTGCGGCCGCCGGCGCGGTTCCATTCCAGTCCCCGCAAGACAGATCGTGCCACATCGGTCGGCGCATCGGGAACCGGGTATCCGTTCAGCGTCGCCCACACCCCGGACCAGCACCGCGCGACACTCCAGGGATTGTATCCACCGCCGCCCGTCACGAGCATTCGTGGCGCCAGCCCGGCTGCCCGCGCGACGGCGCGCCAGATCGCCCCGTTGCTCAGTTCCATGCGGCTCAGCGGGTCGTCCGCCAATGCATCCGCCCCGCACTGCAGGACCAGGATGTCGGCGCCGTACCGTTGCCCGATCGGCACCACGATCTCATCGACGATCAGGTCGAACTCGGAATCGCGCAACCCGCGCGGCACCGGGATGTTGCAGGCGGTGCCGCCCGCAGTGTCATCCAGTCCGCCGGTGAAGGGCCAGCGCCGTTCCTCGTGTATCGAGAGGGTCAAAACACCCGGATCTCCCGCGAAGGCGTCTTCCACGCCGTCGCCATGATGGGCATCGAAATCCAGATATAGAATTCGCGTGAACCCAAGGTCTTTCAAGCGCAGCAGCCCAAGAGCCAAGTCATTGAAATAGCAGAAACCGCTCGCCCGATCCGGGCGGCCATGGTGGGTCCCGCCCGCCGGGCTGTACACGATCCCCGAATCGACTGTCGCGAGTAATTCCGCACCGGCGAGAACGGCCCCTGCGGATGTCGCCGGGCGGCTGTACATGGTGTCGTGGATCGGATTCTCGAGGCGGCCCAGATTGTATCGCTCGCGATCCGCCGCCGACAATTCAAGCGACCGCTCGCCCCGGCGCAGGGCCTGGAGGTAATCGGGATCGTGGAACCGCACGATTTCAGCCGGGCTCGCCGCCGCGCTCTCGATATACGCGTTGTCCGGCAGCCACCCCATCGCCCGGCAAAGATCGATGGTCGCGGGCACGCGGGGTACGGAAAGCGGGTGTTTCGGCCCGAAATTGGACCGTCGATAGATCTCGTTGCCGATAAACATCGGCCGGGCAAGCCGGCGTAAAGGTTCCGGGGAGCGGGCACGCGCGGTTTGGCTCATGCATTTTCCCTACCGTGACCCGGCGCGATTGGCAATCGCGGGCGTTGACCTTTCGCGTCCGCACACATCATATTGAACTTCACCACATGGGGAGCCATTGCGGCTGAGAGGTCTCGCATCGTGCGGGACGACCCTTGGAACCTGATCCGGTTAGCACCGGCGGAGGGACGTGGATTTGACCGATGCCGACCTGAACAATCACAACCCCGCGAAAATGCTGGGCCTCGACGTGTGCAACGCCCGGCTCGCCTGGGGCGAGACCGTTCTGCTGGATGATTTTTCGTTTTCCGCACCGGCCGGCTCCTGGACATGCCTGCTGGGCGAAAGCGGTGTCGGAAAATCGACGCTGCTGCGCACCATCGCCGGACTTATCGACCCTGTCACACCGACGGAAATTCGCGCCCATGACGGGACAGGTCTGACGTCGCAGGTCGCATATATGGCGCAGCAGGATCTGCTGCTGCCCTGGCTCAGCGCGGTCGAGAACGTCGCGCTGGGTGCGCGATTGCGCGGCGAGCGCGCCGACCAAACCCGTGCACTTGATATCCTTGCCCGCGCAGGCGTGGCCGAGCGGGCAAATGCCCGGCCCGCCGAACTTTCGGGGGGCGAGCGTCAGCGCGTGGCCTTGGCGCGGACCCTGATGGAAGAACGCCCCATCGTGCTCATGGACGAGCCCTTCTCCGCGCTGGATGCGATCACGCGCACCCGCCTGCAGGATCTCGCGGTGGAACTGCTCGCCACACGCACGGTGTTGATGGTGACCCATGACCCGTTCGAGGCCCTGCGCCTGGCCGATACCATCTTCGTCCTGCGCAACAACGCGCAACCAGCCGACGCGCCGATTGTGCCGCCCGGGCCGACGCCGCGGGACCCGACGGATCCTGCACTGCGCGACACACACCGCATGATCATGCAGCGCCTCACCGAACGCGCCGCCCCGGCGGCAGGGGGTGCGACGTGAGGTTTGTCCGTCCGACCATCGTGTTCGTTGGCATTCTGGCGTTGTGGCAGGCCCTCGTGTCCGGGTTGGCCATCGCGCCGTTCATCCTCCCCGGGCCGCTCGCGGTGATCGACGTGGCCGTTGAACGCGCCGATATCCTTGCCGGCCATGCACTGGTGACCTTGAGCGAGATTCTTCTGGGGCTCCTGTTCGGCACACTCCTTGGCACGATCAGCGCGCTGATCATGGCCTATTTTCGCAGCGCGCGGGCCTGGGTCCTGCCGGTACTTGTGGTGTCTCAGGCGGTGCCGGTGTTCGCGCTCGCGCCGGTCCTGGTGCTGTGGTTCGGCTACGGCATCACGCCCAAGGTCCTGATGGCCACCCTGATCATCTTTTTCCCGGTCACCGCCGCCTTCTATGACGGGCTGCGGCGCACGGAGCCGGGCTGGGTCGACCTGGCCCGGACCATGGGTGCGTCCAAGGCATCGATCCTGCGCCAGATACGCATTCCCGCGGCGCTGCCTGCCTTCGCATCGGGTCTGCGTGTCGCCGCCGCCGTGGCCCCCATCGGCGCCGTGGTGGGCGAATGGGTCGGCTCCTCGGCCGGGCTCGGCTACTACATGTTGCTGATGAACGGCCGGGTCCAGACCGACGCCATGTTCGCCGCCCTGCTCGTCCTCGCGCTGCTTGCCGTCACGATCTACTTCCTCATCGATGCGGGCCTGCGCCGGCTGGTCTCCTGGCAGGCCGATATGGACCCCGCTTCACACAACTAGTTTCAGCAACTCAAACATACGGAAAATCATGAAACGCTTACTGTCGATCACATTACTTGCCGCTTTTGCGGTGCTTTCGAGCCCCGCCATGGCCGCCGACAAGATCACGGTCATGCTCGACTGGTTCGTTAACCCCGATCATGGACCGTTGTTTGTCGCGCTCGAGCGCGGCGAGTTCGAGAAACGCGGCCTCGACGTCGAACTGATCGCGCCGGCCGACCCCAACGACCCGCCGAAGCTGGTCGCGGCGGGCCGCGCCGACCTGGCGATCTCATACCAGCCCCAGCTCCATCTGCAGGTCGCCCAGGGCCTGCCCCTCACCCGGATCGGCACCCTGGTCGCCACACCGCTCGCCTCGCTGGTTGTGCTGGCCGACGGCCCGATCACGTCGATCGCCCACCTCAAGGGCAAGAAAGTCGGTTTCTCCGTGGGTGGTTTCGAAGACGCGCTGCTCGGCGCCATGCTGGCGAAACACGGGCTCAGCCTCGACGACGTGGAGCTCGTAAACGTCAATTTCTCCCTGTCGCCGTCGCTGATGAGCGGCCAGGTCGATGCGGTCATCGGTGCCTATCGGAACTTCGAACTCAACCAGATGGACATCAACGGCCGCCCGGGACGGGCCTTCTTCCTCGAAGAAGAAGGCGTGCCCGCCTATGACGAGCTGATTATTGTGGCCAAGAACGACCGGCTGTCCGAACCCGCCTTCGCGGCATTTGTGGACGCGATCGAGGCCGCCACCCAGTTCATGATCAATCGGCCGGACGAGGCCTGGGCGCTGTTCATCAAGGACCGCAAGGAGCTGGACGACGAGCTGAACCGCCGGGCCTGGCGCGACACCTTGCCCCGCTTCGCGTTGCGGCCCGCCGCCCTGGACCGGGGCCGCTACGACCGTTTCGCGGCATTCCTGAAGGGGCGCGGATTAATCGAGACGATCCCGCCGGTCGAGAGCTACGCGGTGGAACTGCGCTAGGCGGGCCGAATCCCCGCTATTTCGCCGGTGCGGGAATGAAAACGCCGTCGGCCATGTCGGCGGCGATCTCTTCCTCGCGGCGAGCCGCCGCCTGCTGACGGCGCCACAGTTCGGCATAGGCGCCGTCCTGTGCCAATAGGTCCCTATGGCGGCCCCGCTCGATAATGTGGCCGTCATCGAGCACGATAATCTCGTCGGCGTTGACCACGGTCGAGAGGCGGTGGGCGATGACCAACGCCGTACGGTCCGCGGAGACCTGCTCCAAGGCCGTCTGGATTTCCCGTTCGGTATGGGTGTCGAGCGCGGACGTGGCCTCATCAAACAACAATATCTTCGGGCCCTTCAGAATTGTGCGGGCAATGGCGACGCGCTGCTTCTCGCCGCCGGAAAGCTTGAGCCCCCGTTCACCGACCCGCGTGTTATAGCCGTCGGGCAGGCTCATGACAAAATCATGGACCTGGGCGAGCCGCGCGGCCTCCTCGACCTCAGCCGGGCTGGCCGCCGGGCGGCCATACTGGATGTTGTAGAAAACGGAATCGTTGAACAGCACCGTGTCCTGGGGGACGATGCCGATCGCTGCCCGCAGGCTCTTCTGGGTCACCGACCGGATATCCTGCCCATCGATGGTAATCGCGCCATTCTCCACATCGTAAAAGCGAAACAGCAGCCGCGAGATGGTCGACTTGCCCGCGCCCGACGCGCCGACGATGGCAACGGTGCTGCCGGCGGGGACCTCAAAACTCACATCCTTGAGGACGGCGCGCCGCGGGTCATAGCGGAACGACACCTGCTCGAAACGGACCACCCCGTCATTGACGATTAGCGGGTGCGCGTCGGGCGCATCCTGGATCTCCTGATTCTCCTCAAGGAGACCAAACATCTGCTCCATATCGACCAGGGACTGCTTGATCTCGCGGTAAACAAATCCAAGAAAATTAAGGGGTTGGAACAATTGCATCATGTAAAGGTTGACCGCAGTGAACGCACCGATCGTCATCGTACCGTCGGCCACGCGGAATCCTGACAACACCAGCAGGATGGTCATGCCCAGCGCCATAATCAGACCCTGCCCGACATTCAGCAGCGACAATGTCGTCAGGCTTTTGACAGCCGCCTTCTCGTAGCGCTGCATCGAGGCGTCATAGCGCCGCGCTTCATGCTCCTCGTTGCCGAAATATTTGACGGTTTCGAAGTTCAGCAGGCTGTCGATGGCCTTGGTGTTGGCCTCGCTGTCGCTATCATTCATGGCGCGCCGGTATTTCAGGCGCCATTCGGTAAACGACAGGGTGAAGATGACGTAGATCACCACTGTCACGAAGGTGATCGCGCTGAAGACAAAGCCGAACAGCGACCACAGAATCCCGCACACCAGGGCGATTTCGACCATGGTCGGCAGAATGCTGAACAGCATGAACCGCAGCAGGAAGTCGATGCCCTTGATGCCGCGTTCAATGGCGCGACTGAGGCCACCGGTCTGACGGTCCATGTGAAAACGCAGCGCCAGCGCGTGCAGGTGCTTGAATATCCGCAGTGCGATCGACCGAATGGCACGCTGGCCGACCTTGGCGAACACGTAATCGCGCAACTCCGCGAAGGCCTGCTGCCCGACCCGCAACAGGCCGTAGCCGATCAGCAGCGAGACGGGTACCGCGACGGCCGCGCCGGTTGCGTTCGCCTCCAGCGCGTCCACCGCCTTGCCGAAGACCGCCGGCACAGCCACGGTCGCCACTTTGGCCGCGACCAGGAGAAACATGGCGATGGCCACGCGCACGCGCATCTCGATCTGGCCCTTCGGCCACATATAGGGCGCCAGCGCACGGATCGCGCGCAGTTCCGCGCCCGAACGGCGTTCAGGATCCTCGATGACCGGTTCTGATGTGCGTTTGTGGCCCGACATAAGGCGTTGATTTAAGCCTAGTGCGCCCCGAAGGCCAGATCGGCGGCGCGTTTAGTCTAGAAAATGTCGATGAAGTACAGGAACAGATAGGCAAACAGTAG